>CAUQRE010000195.1:0-3468 GCA_963520315.1 uncultured Campylobacter sp.
TCTTATCTCGATTGCGGGCTCGCTCGTGCCGATGAGAAGCGTAGTTAAACTCTTGCCTGCGGAGGTGCTATATGATCGCAAATAAGGGCTTTTTTTATAACGTTATCTTTAAAAGCCTACGCTTTGGCGCGGCTAGAGTGGGCGTCATCATCGTCTCTATCCTGCTTGGCGCGTGCGTGACGGCGGCGTTTGTAAACGTATATCTTGATATCGATTCAAAAGTAACCAAGGAGCTAAAAAGCTACGGCGCAAACGTGATTTTCGCTCCGGCAGACCCCATTAGCGACGCGATAGACGAGGCTAAATTTAACGAAAAGATCGCCAAAATCCCAAGCGACAAGCTAATCGGGCAGAGCGGATATCTTTTCACTCAGGTAAACATAGGCCCAACGACTGCGATCGCCATGGGCGTTAAATTTAGCGATCTAACGCGGGTTAAGCCGTTTTTGGAGGTTAAAGAGGGGCAGGGCATAACGCTTGATTTTGACGAGAGAAACGCGCTAATCGGCACCGATCTAGCCAAACAAAGCGGCTTTAAGGTCGGCGACACGATCGAAGTGAGGCAAATCGGCGCGAATTCGGGCGAAAAGGTAAAGATCCGCGGCATCGTGCAAGACGGCGATAAAGAAGACTCGCTGCTCATCATCTCGCTACCTCTAGCGCAAAAGATAGCAAACGAGCCAAATACTCTAAACTACGCCGAGGCCGTAGTAACGGGCAAATTTGACTACATAAGCGAGCTTGGCAAAAGCCTTAGCGACGAGCAAATCGCCGTCAAACCCGTGGCTAAAATTTCAAAATCAGAGGGTCTAATTTTGGATAAGATTAAGCTTTTGATGGCGCTTGTTAGCTTTGTTATCTTGCTGATTACTTCTATGTGCGTAAACACGACGCTAAGCGCGATTTTATTCTCGCGCTCAAGGGAGATCGCGCTACTTAGGGCGCTTGGAGCTAGCAAGAAAAACGTGTTAAATTTATTTGGCGTCGAGACCTTTGTCACGGCGTTTGCGGCGGCTTTTGTAGGCGCGATTTTAGGCTACGGTTTGGCGCAAATTTTAGGTTACGCGATTTTTGATTCGAGCATCGATTTTAGATTTATGAGCATACCGATAGCGATGGCGATCTCGCTCGTTTTTGCGGGCGTGGCCTCGATCTATCCGATCAAACGGGCACTAGAAAACAAGATGGCCGATATTTTAAGAGGAGAATAATATGCAGTACGCGATAAGATTAAACGGGATAGAAAAAAGATTCGGCGAAGTAAAGGCGCTAGAGAGCATTACCTTTGACGTAAACGCCGGTGAGTGGGTCAGCATAATGGGTCCAAGCGGCAGCGGCAAAAGTACGCTGGTAAATATCCTCTCGCTTATGGACGAGCCGACCGCAGGTACGTACACGCTAGGCGGAGACGACGCTAGCAGGCTTAGCGACGAGGAAACGCTCAAATTTCGCCGCGAAAAGATCGGGCTGATATTTCAGCAGTTTCACCTCATCCCCTACCTAAACTGCGTCGAAAATGTGATGATAGCGCAGTACTATCACAGCAGCGTGGACGAGGAGGACGCTAAAAAGGCTCTCGAGCGAGTGGGGCTAGGACACAGGCTAGATCACCGCCCGAGTCAGCTTAGCGGCGGCGAACAGCAGCGTCTGTGCATCGCGCGCGCCCTGATAAACGATCCTGATATCTTGATAGCCGACGAGCCGACGGGCAACCTCGACGAAGCAAACGAACGCGTAGTTTTGGAGCTGTTTCAAAAGCTGCGAAGCGAGGGCAAAACCATCCTGCTCATCACGCACAACCCTGATCTTGGGCAGTTTGGCGACAAGATCGTCTATCTAAGGCACGGCAAGATGGAAAACATCCACTACGTGAGCGACGGCGAGCGCGCGGAGGCATGCGAGAGGCTAGCTGCTCAGCCAAGCGGCCAAAGCGCCTTTGCGACGGCTTAAATTTGGGAGAAATATGATAAAAAAATATATATTGTTAGCCTTTGCGGCGGCGATGATAGCAGGCTGCGGAAATAGCGGCTTTGACAAGCACCACATCAGCCTAAACTCGCCAAAGGGCGTAGATACGCACTATTTTCCCGAGGGCAGGCGGCTCAAAACGGACGGCAAGCCTTATATGCTCTTTTTCTTCGGCACATCCTGCGGCGCCTGCGTAGCGCAAGCTCCGATCGTAAATGAAATCTACTCCGAGCTTAAGGATAAATTCGGCGTTTACGGGATATTTGGACCCAGCCTTGGCTTTGATAAAGATATCGATATGATGAAGCACCACGGCATCGCCTACGACGTCATTAGCGATAAAGTTTCGGTCGATTATTTCAGTAAGGCAGTGGGCGGCGTGATGGGCGTGCCCGCGATCTTCGTCTTTGACGGCGAGGGTAATCTCAAAAAGCGCTTCATCGGACTTACGCCAAAAGCCACTCTAGAAAACGAGATCAAGCTGGTATTATAAATTTACTCAAACGTAAAGATTTAGTAGTAAAATACGCTTAAATTTGATCCTAAATTTGACCCGATCGCGTTAAATTTGCGGCGGTCAAATTTAGGCGAGGAGACGCGAAATGAAACTAAAAATTTTCTCTATTTTGCTATTTGCGATTTTTTTCGTAGGCTGCGGCGAACCCCGCACGCCAGAGCTTTACGCTAGAAGCACGGTGCCTATTTTTATAACAAACGGCGACGTAAAAAAAGCCTCTCGCAGCGTCTATGTTTACTTTAAAAACTCCTGCGGCTACGCAAACACGCTAGAAAACACCGTGCGAAACAAGCTACTGCAAAACGGCTTTACCCAAAGCATGGATCAAAAGAGCGCCGATATCGTGATAATGGGCGATTTTGTAAGTTTGCAGCGCCTTGAGCGACGCGAACGCCCGCGAGTGTATATGAATATGGGATATGGCTTTGGTAGCTACGGGCGCGCACGAAGTATGGGCTTTGGTATGCTTTTTGGCGATCCGTTTGACGACGATTTTTACGACAGGACGGATTATTATCTTTATAGAGCCTTTATCAGCGTGATGATCCGCGCAAACGGCAGCGAACAAAGGACGAATCTCGAGATCGAAAGCGGCCAAAATCTTTATTCGCCAAGTTATATAATCCCGTATATAGAAGAAAAGGCGGCGACGCAGATACTCGGTTTCTTTTATCCTTAACGGCTTGTCTCGCGAGCGCTTTTGAGAGAGATTTGAAATTTTAAGTCTGCGGCAGACTATTTGTCTAGCCTTGACTTAAAATTTCTACACAACTCTCAAAATCATCTCACGATGCTTCGCCTTATCGTTTTACGTTCAAATTTGAAGTCAAATTTGCAAATTTGGGTCGCCGAGACCCGCACTGCAAAAATGCTAAATTTAAACTTGCGACGCTTTGTGTAAGCAAAGCAGTGTCGCCACCTCTCACGTGCAGTGGGGTTAGAGAGGGCTTGGGAGAGGAAGGGGCGACGCTTCGTAAGTAGAA
>CAUQRE010000196.1:0-3468 GCA_963520315.1 uncultured Campylobacter sp.
GATAGATGAGTCCCGCGACTAGAGCGGAGACGAGGATGGAAAGCAGGATGTTAAACCTTAGCAAACAAAGCGCGGTCATCACGACGATGCTGATAACGACGGGATTGGTTAGCATTTTTGATCCTTTTTTGATTTTTAAATTTATCGCAGCGCTAAATTTACGACTCGGTGCGAATACGGTCAAATTTAAGCCCTTAAAGCAAAATCAAGCAAACTAGGCACCGGGCGCCAAAGCCGCCTTCGCAGCGCAAAAGGCTAAATTTATCCTCGGCGAATTTGGCTCTAAATCAACGGCGCTAAGACGAACCGAAGTTAAAATTATCGCATTTTCTTACGCTAGAACCCAAATTAGCCGTTTAATTACGCCTAGCCCATTTGCCCGACTTTGCGCTAGATCTATGCACGAAAAACAAGTCCGTAAATGTTAAATTTACGTGCGTTAGGCAAAAGCTAGATTGCCCGGTCGCCAAACGGCTTTTATTTATCGATACGGCTCACATCCTTGGACGCAAATTTCCTTGCAAGTAGTTGCTTTCGGTTACTTTTAATAATTTTATAATATAAAAATTAAAGTAAAGTAAAATTTAGTCTAGCCGGAGTGCAATCTCGTAAAAACTATCAAAAGAAAACGATATTTAAACCGCTCTTAGCGCGTCTAAAGTCGCGGCTTTAGCTTTCGGCGGCAGTAATCCTTGGTAAATATGAGCGCTAGTGGCGCGAATTTCGCAAAGCAAATTTAGCCCAAAATCCAAAACTCGCCTTGTTCCTCGTATTAGTTTAGCGATTTAAAATCGCAAACCAATATTTATTTTGCGTGCAGCTCTTTTGCGTATTTTGATTTTTCCAGATTTTCGATTAGCTTTTGCGTGCGCATATCCCTAGCCTCAGGCACTAGATGAAACCACGTGTCGTGCAGAAATTTACGCGGGAAATAGCTATCTTTATAATCCCCTATCATCTCAAAACCGTTATCTTCGATGAGCTTTTTTACGTCTTTTAAAAATTTTTGATTATCCGCGGCGTGCGGGTCGTTTAGATCGTAGCAATCATCGCCCGCGACGGCCGGATATGTAAAGATAAATTTAATCCCCTTTTCTTGCTCCAGCTTTTTCATAAATTTTAAATTTCGCCTAAAAATATCGTTTATGCCGATCTTGCTACCCGAAAAATCGGTGAAAAATATATACTGCTGGCAGGGCATCTGGGTGTCTCTTGCTTCGTCTACTTTGCCGACGTATTGATAATCTCCGCGCTCGCCGTTTTTAAAATTAGGCGAAAAATCGTGCACGGCTTGCGGCCAACGATGGATAAAGTTGTTAAAATTTATCTTAAACGCCGCCCTATCCCTATAGTCTCTGGTTACGGCGTTCATAAAGGCTTGCGGCGGGATTTGCGAGATAGTTTTTAGCTTTTCTAAAAACGGCAAATAGTCGTAAAAATGATGTAGCTCGAAAAAAATCCCGTAGTAATAAGTATCGGGCGGTATGTCGCCGATATAGTAGCGATACTCCAAAGGCAGGATAAAAATATCGCCTTTGTGGGCGAATTTAGCCGCGCGGTATAGTCTGTGAAGCAGCGGATAGCCGCCGTGGTCGCCTAAATTTATCGTTAGCTTGCCAAAGTGCTTTTCAAGCATCAAAGAGTTTATGCCGTGGTATGAGTTTGAGCCGCTTTCTACGATGATGCGGTTTTGATCGGTAGTGTTTGTTATGAGATAGTTTTTATACGCGTAGTGATGCGCCGACGAAACTCTGATGAGAAACATCGCAAACGCCATATAAAACGCTATCATAGCTAGCGTCAAAATAGGAAGCGCGATGAGGAAAATTTTATATTTTTTCAAATTTAATCCTAAAAGTTAAAATACAAAAACGGAGACTCCTGCGCACCGGAGCTAAAAACAAAAGCCAAAGCAAGCAAAAATGCCGTAAACAGCGCGGTAAGAAAGCCAAATTTAGCTCTAGCGGCCATTTCGTTCGAGTTTCGTCCAAAAACCGTAATCAAAAGCGTGACACCTATGATTGCGCAAAACGTACCCATGGCTATTTGCGGCGTTTCTAGGAAATTTATTTGATTAAATCCTAAAGAATTGCTTATATGCTCTAAATAGTTAAAATTTATCTTAACCGAGCTAAAATCAAACATGCCTTTTAGCACCTTCATCGCGCTATCTAGGTCTCTAGCGCGGAAAAATATCCAAGTGATATTTATAAAGTTAAACGTTATAAACCAGGCTAGAAATTTATTCATCGGACGAAAATGCGCGCCGTAAAATCTACAAATCATCATCGCTAGTCCGTGCAGCGCGCCCCAGATAATAAACATCCAGCCCGCTCCGTGCCAGAGTCCGCCTAGCAAAAACACCGCAAAAACGTTAGCGTAAGTGCGGTATTCGCCTCTGCGGTTACCCCCTAGCGGGATATAGATGTAGTCGCGTAAAAATCTCGAAAGCGTCATATGCCATCTGTGCCAAAAGTCTTGGATGTTTAGCGCTTTGTAAGGGGAGTTGAAATTTAACGGCAGGATAATGTTAAACATATACGAAATGCCGATGGCCATATCTGTGTAACCGCTAAAGTCGAAATACAGCTGAAACGTATAACTAATGCTCGTTATCCACGCCTCGCTCATACTAAGCGTGGAGTAAACGTCAAATCCGTGAATAGCAAATCTAGCGAAAAAATCGGCCACTACGACCTTTTTAAAAAGGCCGATCGAAAATAAAAAAAGTCCGATGCTTAAATTCTTATAGTTTATGCGCTTTAAGCGTAGATTCGCAAACTGGGGCATCATCTCGGCGTGGTGGATGATAGGGCCGGCTAAAAGATGCGGGAAATACGTAACGAAAAGCGCGTAGCGAAGGAAGCTAGGCTCTTTTACTTTTTCATGATAGCAATCTACCAAAAACGCTATTTGCGTAAAAGTAAAAAAGCTGATACCAAGAGGCAAAACGACGTGATGCAACGGCACGTCGGCGCCGAAAATTCCGTTAAAATTCGCTATCAAAAAATCGGTGTATTTGTAGTAGGCCAGCAAGGCTAAATTTGCCGCGATACCTACCCATAAAATAAGCTTTTTGCGGGAAGGGTGTTTGCAAAGCAGATGACCGACGTAGAAGTTAAAAGTAATCGAACATAAAATAAGCGGAATATAAATAAAATTCCAATATCCATAAAAAAATAGCGAAGCAGCGGTGAGCCAAAAGATGCTTAGTTGAATTAGCTTAAATTTATTTAATATAAAATAAATGCTAAAAGTAATCGGCAAGAAAAAAACGATGAATGCAAATGAATTAAAAAGCATCTCACTCCTTGTTTAAAAAAGAGTTTAAATATACTCAAATTTGATTTAAATTAAGCTTTTTAATCCTAAATTTGATAAAATCGCTCAAATTTCACCAAAAGGATCAAATTTGAGAAGCGACATCATCAAAAAAGGCTATACGCGCGCGCCGCACAGAAGCTTGCT
>CAUQRE010000197.1:0-3463 GCA_963520315.1 uncultured Campylobacter sp.
ATAGAAAAAATCAGTAAGCCGAGTAGTTTTTTCAAAATTTTCCTAACGTTGCGTAATTTCGTAATAAAGGTCGCAATTATATTACATTTTCTCTTAATTTTAAAAAAAACGCTCGTTTTTGTGTTACAATATCCGCTATCAAAATCTAATTAACAAGGATGCAAAAATGAAAAGCAAATTTTTAGCTTTATCGCTGTTAGTCGCCTCTTTGGGCTTTGCAAACGCCGCAGATATCGAGATATCAGATATCTACGCTAAAGCCACTCCTCCTGGCGCTAAAAATACGGCTCTGTTTTTTAACGTCAAAAACAACACCGATAAACCGGTAAAACTAATCGGCGCTAGCTCTCCCGCAGCCGCTACGGGCGAGATACACACGCATAAAGACGTAGACGGCATGAAAAAAATGGTACAAATAGAAAACATCGAAGTGCCTGCGATGGGCGAGGCGAATTTAAAACCGGGCGGTTTGCACGTGATGCTAATGAACGTAAAAGCCCCGATCAAAGAGGGCGACAAACTAGACGCTACGCTAGAGTTTGATAACGGACAAAAACTCGAGCTAAAAGATATCGTCGCAAAGTCGGTCGTAGCTAAAAAAGACGGCGAACACGGACACGATCACGGCGGACATCATAAGCATTAATGAAAAAATTTCTCATCGTTTTGGTCGTGCTAGTCGGGGTTTTTGCGACCTCGGCGTATCTGTTTTTTAAGCCGCAAGCGCAAGAGGACTTTTTAAGCGCAGAGGACGTGGGGGCAAATTTAACCCCGCTTCCTTGCGATATGAACGCCGAGCACTCCTGCGGCGTAGAGTTTCGCGGCAAGACGGTTAAATTTAGCCTCTCGCCAAAGCCCGTTTACACGATGCAACCCACGATCGTGCGCATCGAGGGGCTAGAAGGGTTTAAAAACCCCAGCCTTGAGATCCACGGCGTAAACATGGATATGGGCGTCATAAAGGCCGAAGTCGAAAAGCGCGATAACGCCTACGTATCAAACGTCGTACTAAGCGCGTGCCTGATAAACATCATGAGATACCGTTTCGAGGTGCTGGAAAACGACAAAAGAAGCGGGCTTTATATAGACTTCGACTTGCATCAATAGACGCAAAATTTACTTAAAAGGGCGGATGATGAAAAAGCTTATTATCACAGTTACACTGATTTTAACGGTTCTTGGCGCAGGTTATCTCGCACTCTACTCAAACAAATACGCCCCTAACGGCCAAGGCGCAAACGTCGCCGAGGGTCTAAAAAATTACGATTTTACCGGCAAGGGCGCAAACGGCGCGGTGAGTCTAAAGAGCTTTGAGGGTAAAAATAAGATTATTTACTTTGGCTACACCTCGTGTCCGGACGTCTGCCCCGCGACTTTAGGTATCTTAAGCGGCGTGTTAAACGAGCTTAAAAGAGACGATATCGTCGTGATTTTCGTTACTCTCGACCCGGAGCGCGACGAGCCAAAAAACGTGGACGAATACGCAAAATACTTTTATCCGAACTCATACGGCATCGTAGCAAACGACCTACCGGGGGTCGCTAAAAACTACGGCGTAAAATACCAAAAAGTCCTACTGGAAAAGTCTGCCATGGAGTACTCCGTCGCGCACAGCTCCTCGCTCTACGTACTAGACAAAAACGGCAAATTCGTAACCGAAATATCAAATTTAACCCCGCAAAATATCAAAAAAACGTTGGAAAATTTAGAGAAGTAACGGCTCACGATTTTATAAAGTCCGTGTTACGTTATAACGCAGATTCATTTTTATATATCAAATTATTACGAAAGTTGATTTAAGTCAATATTTTTTTAAGCTCGCCCGCTGTATAGTTTCATCAAATTTCAAAGAAGGAACGATTTGAACCCACGCACGCTAGCGAGCGTTTTTTGTCTACTGTTTTTAGTCGCGGCAAGCTACGGTTTCGAGCCTAGCGCCGACGTAAAAAGCTATGCCTTTAGCGAACTTAACGGCGGAAAAATAGCCATATACGACGCGGCAAACGAGCTAAAAATCATCGATGCGGCAAATCTGCGACCAAGCGCGCAAACAACCTTGACCGCGGACGAGATAACCTCGCTTGCTTTTGATGCGGGCGAGCTATACGCCGGGCTTTCTAGCGGAATAATCGTTAAATTTAGCAAGGATTTAAACTCCAGGGAAGTAGCGCTTGACGTCTCAAGTCTCGGTCTTGATACGCGCATAACGCATCTAAGCGTAACAGGCGGTAAATTTTACGCCGTGGCGGGAGAAAATCTCTTCCTCGTATACGACCCGTCCGCCAAAAAGCTCTCCGCCGCGCGCCTTAGCGGCGTATACCGCGTAGCAACCTGCGAAATCATAAACGACGCCGCCGTAATAACCGGCTGGGATAGGTCGGTTTTTAGGTTAAATTTGACCTCGATGGAGGTAAAAAATCAAGGCAAACTAGGAGCGGTAGCCTTAAGCGCGGCGCAGGCGGGCCAAGATATGCTTTGGGGTCTAGCTAGCGGAGAGATAGCAAGCGTAAAATTTGAATCCGAGGAAAATTTAGCCCCTAGCGAGAGTATAGACCCAAAAACTACGCAAACAAGCGCGGTAAATTCGCTAAGCAAACAGTCGTTAAGCGCAGCTAAAGACAAAGCCGCCAAGGACGGCTTTAAAGCAAATGCGGCGGATAAGACGGACGTAAATTTAAGCCAAAACGCGGTTTTGCCGCAAGCCCACGGCGATAAACTCGGGGCAAATTTAACAGATAAAACCGCAAAAAACGAAGCGGATGTAAATTTGTCGCGCAAAAAAACGAGCGTAAATTTTTTAGATACGAAACCCTCGGCAAATACGCTCGAAATCGCCCCAAAAAGCCTAAACGCAAAAATTTATAAAATCTCGAATCTACGGATAAAAAGCCTGCTATCCGTGCGGGATAAAATTTATATCGGCCTTGATAACGGCGAAATTTGGCGCACGAACGCAAATTTTACGGACATAGAGCAGCTCGGGAAAAATTCGGATGCGATAATAAGCGTTTTTAATAATAATGAGGATATAATAACCGTGAGTATAAACGGAGAAATTAAAATTTATAAATAAAATCTTAAGAAAGGAGATTTTTAATGAACAAAATTTTTGGTTCAGGCATCGTTGCGGCGGCGTGTATGGCGTTTGCAGTTAGCAATGCGTGCGCGGCAGATAGCGACTTGCAAGCTATCATGAAAGCGCGCGGGCTAACGGAAAAAGACGTCCTAGCGGCTGCTAAAACGTATCAGCCAAGCGGCAAGAAGGACGACTATATCGTCTTTTCCTCAGGAGGCCAAAGCGGACAAGTGATGGTTTACGGCGTACCTTCGATGAGGATTTACAAATTTATCGGCGTCTTTACGCCCGAGCCTTGGCAAGGATACGGCTTTGACGAGGAGTCTAAGGCCATCCTAAAAAGCGGCGCGATTAGGGGCAAGGAGCTTTCGTGGGGCGACACTCACC
>CAUQRE010000198.1:0-3461 GCA_963520315.1 uncultured Campylobacter sp.
GAAACGACGAAAAATAAAATCAGCAAGAGCAAAAACGCAAATATCATCAAAAATAGGCTGATAATAGACTGCGTATCGAGTAGCTCGCCGGTAAATACCGGAAAATTCGCGCCAGCGTGAGCATAGGTTAGACCGTAGCCCGCACCCAAGGCGAAAAACGTTATCATCTTTGCAGGGTTAAATTTGATAAAAATCCAAAGCGCGCTAACTAGCAAAAATACCAAAGTAGCCGCGTCAAACACCATTTTCACGCCGGCGTCGTGAAGCGTGAGTCTAGCGATCTTAAAAACGACTATGCCTACTGCGATACCCAGAACCGAGGGTAAAAATAGCGCTTTTAGGCTCTTTTTGTCGTTGTTTAACGCTGCAAAAAGGACAAATCCCAGTAACGATGAGATAACTTGGACGAAATATATAGACATGATCAGCCCTAAAATTTGAGAATTTAAGTAAAATTTAGAGCGGGCTTAGCCGCTCTAAGCCTGAATTATTTAGCAGGCGCTCCAGTGTATTGGAATTTATAAGTCGTAGTGAAAGGCTCAAACCATTTACCTACGCCCGTTTCTTTATCCGCATGGCGACCGAAGCCTTGTTTTTCAGGATTTTCTATATGAAATTTTAGCTCGTAGTTGCCCACGCCCGTATCCATTTTTAGGTTGGCTCCGTAGTGAGGGCCGTCTTGAGCGACCATAGGCATAAACGTACCTTTTTTAACTTTGCCGTTATCTAGGTTTTTTAGCTCGTAATTAACTTTTAGATAAGGGATCCACTCGCCCGCCGCAAAACCGTTTTTATTTCCCTCGATAGCGTGTATGTCGGCCTCTAGGTGGATGTCAGCTTTGCTAGGAGCTAGGTCGATGCCCTTTGGCTCCATGTCGATCGGCTCTAGATAAACAGCAGCTATCTCCATGCCGTTGATCTCTACCGGATCGCCGATAGGAAACTCGCCTGCTAGGGCAACTGAAGCAGCAAGGCTAAATGCCAAAGCTGTTTTAACAAATTTGTTCATGTTCTCTCCTTTAGATTGGTTTGTAAAATTATTTTTAAGCTTCGCGGCAACCCGCGAAAGCCTGAAACGTCAAATTTAAGCCTCTTTGGCTTGCTTGTTTTTCATTATGATCACGCCGATGATTAGCGCCGCTACCATGATAGCCTGCGGTATCAAGCTCTCGTAATACGGATAAATGCCCAGCCACTCGATAGTAGGGAAGCCCTCGATCTTAGTCGGAACGAAAATTTTGCCCTCGACGAACTCCATAAGCCCCTTGCCCACAAACACGATCGACATATAAAAGATGATCGCCGAAGTAACCAAGAAAAACGGTTTGATCGGGATTTTGATAGCAAAAATTTTAAATACGTAGTAAGTAACAAGCAAGACGACTAGCCCCACTACAAATCCCAGCGCTATCATCGAGTAGCCCGCGCTATCTTTAGCGTCGAAAATCAGCGCCTGATAGAAAAGCACGGTCTCCGCGCCCTCTCTAAATACGGCTAAAAATACCGTCCACCAAAGCGCCTTAGCAGAACCGGCCGATATCGACTCGCTGACGTGACTTTGGATATATTTGCTCCATTTTTTTGCGCCCGCGTTTGAGAGTAGCCAAAAACCGACGTAAAAGAGCAGTCCCACGGCGATAAGCATTACCGCGCCCTCCATCACCTCTCTTTTTTGACCTGCAGCGCCGGCAAATATCAAATTCATAATCCACGCCATAACAAAGCTTAGCACGACCGCTACGCCAAGCGAGCTGTAAACGATACTCATGCGCTTTTCGTTGCCGGTTTTTAGCAGATACGCCACGACGGCCGCCACGATGATAAGCGCCTCAAATCCCTCGCGCAGTATGACCGTAAGCGCGTAAACAAATAGCGCCCAAGGCGAGCTACTGCCGCTTGTTTTTTCTAGCGCGGCGTCTAAATTTGCGCCTAGATTATCGGCTGCTTGCTGGAGTCTCTCGACGCTCACGCCCGCTTTCATCAGCGCGACTACTTCGCCGAAATTTCCTTCTATCTTAGTTTTTAGGCCGACGTCTATCGCGCCTACTTTGTTTTCCATGCCGCTACCTTCGAACTCGTCGAAGTAGATATCATGCACATCTCTCATAGCCTTAGCTACGTCTTTTGCGGCGTAAAGTTTGATCGCGTCGGCGATTTTTGCTTTGATGTTTGCAACAACCGGCGCAAAATCAGTAGCCGCATCATCCTCGGCATTATCAGGCAAAACCACGTTTGTAGCTAGCGAACCCGAGTCTATAGGCAGCTTGGCGACGTTTTCGTATATCAGCGCGTCAAGTTCGTCCAAATTTGATTTTAGCACGTCGGCGGCTACATCGTTGTTTATCGCGATTATCGCTGAACCCATGCGCTTTTGGATGTCGCCGTCGATGCCCTGACCGCCGTTTATAAATCTACGAATAGCCTCTTCTAGCTTCGTATTTCGATATAGCTCAAATTTGGCTTTGTTGTTTATCTGCTGCTTTGCGGCGTCTTTGTCGCCCTTTTCGTAAGCCGCGCCCGCAGCGCTAAGGGCTGTTTTTATGTCGTTATAAACCACCTGCCAGTGCGGTTCGATAGCGGCGCTACTTGCAGGCTGCGCCGTAGTTTGGCTAGTCTCAGTAGCTTTAGCAGTCTGTGCGGCGTCTGCATTTTTAGGATCGGAGTACTCGCCGACTAGCTTGTGACCGGTATTTATAACCGGCAAAACCTCATCCATTTCTTTATTTAGATCGTCCATTATAGCTTGTATCTCTTCTGCCGGTTTTTTAGCGATAATGGCTTTGCGGATTTTGCCGAATTTAGACTCCATCGAGTAGGCTTTTTTCTGCCCCAAATTTACCCTGATCGCCGCTTCGATATTTTCAAAATGCCCAAAATAAGCATTTTGCGTAGCGGTTTTAGCTTCGTCGATCTTGCCCTCTTTATACTGCTGCATGATGCTTACGAATGAATCTTTTATGCTCTGTATCTCAGGCGTGTAGTCCGTATCCGCTGCATTTAGAACAAACGGGATAAATAAAGCGAATATAAATCTCAAAATTTTAGTCATAAAAACTCCAAAAAGATATGTTTCGTGTGCGCATTCTATCATTAAAAAACTTTAGCGAAAATAAAAACGGCTCTCAAGTACCTATAGTATCAACAAGCTCTATTTTTGATTATCAAGTCCCTTTAAATTTTGATTTTAGCGGATAGAAATATGATTAGATTTTAAAAATTTGAGATAATTTATAGAAAAGAAATTTAGGAGCGAAATCGCTCCTAAATTTCTTACGGCATCGCGACGGCTTGTCTAAGCATAACGCGCTTACGAAATACGTTTGAAACCTCGGCCGCGTCGCCCACAAGTAGAGCGTTCGTAGCGCAAACGGCCGCGCACATCGGCACTTTACCCTCAGACATTCTATTTTGTCCGTATAGCTCTCGCTCTTCGTGAGAGTTCGTCTCTTCCTGGCCTCCGG
>CAUQRE010000199.1:0-3454 GCA_963520315.1 uncultured Campylobacter sp.
AGTGTACGACTTTAGAACTTGGTAAGCTAGACGCAAAACGCGACTGGGGCTATGCCAAAGAATACGTCGAAGGTATGCACGCGATGCTGCAAGCCAAGGCTCCCGATACTTTCGTACTAGCCACTGGAGTAACGACCACGGTTAGGGATTTTGTGAAGCTTAGCTTTGAAGCGCTAGATATCGGGATAAAATTCGAGGGCGAAGGCATAAACGAAGTCGGACTAAACGATAATGACGACGTAATAGTAAAGATAAATCCGGCATTTTTTAGACCAGCCGAGGTCGATCTGCTAATAGGCGACGCCTCAAAAGCCAAGCAAAAGCTCGGTTGGAGCGCAAAGACCGATCTAAAGGGGCTTTGCGATATGATGATAAAAGCCGATCTAAGACGCATCGAGGCGGGATTTGAGTTCTAAGCGCGTTTTTATTACGGGGATCGAGGGCTTTACGGGTCGCTATTTGGAGCGATACCTTCGCGGGCTAGGCTACGAGGTATCAGGCGGCGCCTTAAGCCCTAGCGCGCCGCATCACGCGCGCCTTGATCTGCTTGACAAAGACAGCATAAAAGCCGCCTTTAGAGTTAAATTTGACTACATCATCCACCTGGCCGCAGTTTCGTTTGCTATGGCAGATCCCGCCGAGATAAAAAACGCAAACGAAATCGGCACGCTAAATTTGCTAGATGCCCTAAGCGCCGTTAAATTTAAAAAGGCGGTCTTTGCAAGCTCGGCTAGCGTCTACGGCGGAGGCGACGCGCCTATGAGCGAAAACTCCGCGCTAAATCCGCAAAACGTCTATGCCCAAAGTAAAATTTATATGGAAGAGCAAATCGCTAGAAGCGGGCTTCCTTTTATCATCGCGCGTCCTTTTAACTATACGGGCGCGGGGCAGAGCGAAAATTTCCTCATTCCAAAAATCGTGCGACATTTTAAAGACGAAGCTTCCGTAATAAAGCTCGGAAATTTAACGCCAAAACGCGAGTACAACGATGTAAAAGATGTCGTGAGAATATACGAGCAACTACTAAAACTCGAAGCTAACGATGAAATTTTTAATATCGGCTCGGGCAAGGCTTATAGTATCGAGCAAATTTTACAAATTTTACGCCGTTTAAGCGGACGCGATATCGCCGTACAAAGCGACGCTAAATTTATCAGAGCAAACGACCCCGCCCTACTCGTCTGCGATACGGCAAAGCTACTAAGCTACGGCATAACTCCTTGCGGCGGCGATATAGAGGCGCTACTGCGGCGGATGCTAGCTAGCGACTAGATGGATTTATACGAATTACGCGCCTTGCGTAGACCGGCTATAGCAGCACTCTGCGGCGCTAAACGCGAGTAAACGGGCAAATTTCGGATTCGGCAAATTTATACGTAAGATAGCCCGCCGCTATCTCGCAACCGTCTCAAATAGCTTAAATTTATGCTATTTGCGTCCATAAAATCCTTGCGCTTTAAATTTGAAGGATTCGCAAATTTAAGCCTTTATCAAAATTTACTTCAAACACAGCAAAAGCGCCTTGTCTAATCCCGTTATTTGCCGTTATCTAACGTTTAAGCGCAAACGGTGCGCCCAAAGAAAAAACTAAGGCTCCCGCGCCTACACCGTATCACGAAAATTAACCGCTTTTAAACACAAATTTAAGCCGAATGAATTTTGCGCTAAGGCTACGAAAACGGCACTAAATCTACAATCTAATATCCAAAACCGCCGCCTAAATTAGCTTAGCAAATACGCGGTTTTAGGTTGCTATCATGCGCGCTTATACGGATAAAAATGCGCTAAAATGCCGTAGCTACGGCTTTGGTTGCTAGGATTATTAGGCGCAAGCGTAAATTTAGCATGGCTTGCTCTAGACGCGAGACTCGGCGCACCCTGATAAATTTTTTAATCCGCAAAAACATCAAGCCGTGCGGTTTCTTGCTAGAGGCTAGGCGCGTTTTGCAGTCCAAATTTAGCAGCCGTCTTATCGCGCCAGCCGCGCAAACTGCTTTCAGTAAGCTATTCTTTGTCGTTTTGCCGCCGTTTCCTACCGGCTAGTACCCTCCATACGCGCTGCGGCTATAACCAAACCGCCACCTGCGAATTTAAAGAGGCGGAGCAAAAATATTTCTCGTACGCCAAAATGCTCACAAGTCGCATTTATATAAATGTCTGCTACGCTCGCTCAAAGTAATACGTCGTAAAGCGCCGCCTTACCGCTCAAGTGGCAAGTTTTATAAAGGCTATGCGGATGGTCTAAGAGCTGGATTTATTAAAAAACCCAAAGCATCACCTAGACTGTAAAAAGCAAAACAGTCTAAATCAGACTTGCGTGCCGCCACATGCCGTAAGTCTTACTAGGATAAGAGCAGTGGTTTGGGGCAAAATTTCCGTAACGACGCGCCGCAAAAGCTAATAAGACTGCTCAGGCAAGCTCGGTATAAACGCGCGCAAAACCGCTATTTTGCAGTTTTATAGCTACGGCGCGCGACCGTAGTTTGACCTAACTTGGTCGCACTTGCCAATAAAACGACTAGAGCGAGCAATATCATATTTTACGGCGCTTTGCGAAATAGTTGATTTTGCTTTTGGCATTTAAAATTTGCGGCGAGCTTTATGCTTCGGTAATTATAGTCGGACGCAAGACCATAGCCGCCTTTACTAACGACGCCGCGAGAGCAAATTTGTCAGACAGCCTTAAAATGCGGATGCAACCCAAATAATAAACGCCCGTTTTATCTGGTAGGCATCAAAGACTAGATCATCAAATAAGCGGTTACAAGGGCGCCGACCTATATAAACTGAAAAATAAATACCCCCCTAAAGACATATTTCTTGCGGTACCTAAGCGGCTGTTAAAATTTACCTCGTTTCAAACTCCCAAGTTTGAGTTTCACGCAGCCAAAAGCGATGTTGCTGCTTTAGATTACGTAAAAACTCGTTTGATTCGTCAGCCTTAATGCCGTAAACACGATTTGCGAGTATGTTTTCCGTTAGCTTGTCATAGCCGCGAAATCTTGCGAGCTTTATCGTCAAATTTGCTGCCGTCCGTATTTAAACGGCATTTGGATATATGCGGATACTATATAGCGCAAATCAACACCGACTGCATCTAACGTCCGTAAACTCCTTACGTTTAAAAATATGCTTCTAGAGCTTAGCCGCCGTACTTTTACCACCTGATTTGAAAAATTAACGGGGTTATGACTACGGATGTACGAGCCCGTGCATCTAAATAGGCGATTTTCATTACTACTTCTGTACTAGAGCCGAATATATTGGCCGACGTAATTGCTAAATTTCTAAAATTTAAATTTAGTTTACTTGACGACTTAAAAGTATATGGAGTAACTTACCAAGGCAAATTTACAAATAGCGTAAACTATAAATACAGCTGAAACTTTGAGTTGTAAATTTCAATTTTGTTGGTACATAAAGCAGAAATTAAAATCCAAGTAGAGGTATAAGG
>CAUQRE010000200.1:0-3442 GCA_963520315.1 uncultured Campylobacter sp.
CTTTTAGTCTGCGATCATCTTTTCGTTAAAAAATTTAGCTACGGCATCTCGACTCCGCGTATTCCGTGGATAGAGGTCAAGGTTTTGCCCGATTTTAACGGTAACGGCCATCTCATCGAGGGAGCCAAACCGCAGCGCGGCGATATCGTGGTTTTTCGCTATCCGCACGATGAAAAGATCCACTACGTTAAACGAAATTTTGCAGTCGGCGGCGATGAAGTGATATTTACGGAAAAAGCGCTATTTTTGCACCCGCACGAGGGCGAGGAGTTTATAAAGGCGAATTTCGACGAAAAAGATATCGTTAAACTAGGCGGCAAACTTTTCGTCAAAGAACCTTATAAATTCGGCGGCATCCACTACGACGAGAAGGTAAATTTATTTGATCTAGCCGTAAACTACCTAAACGCGAGCAAATTCGCCATGCAACCCGTTATCGTAAACGAGCTACCAAGCGTGGGCAACTATCCGTTTAACGCATTTTATTTTCAGGTTCCCGAAGGCGAGTTTTTCATGATCGGCGATAACCGCGACCACTCAAACGACAGCCGCTTTTGGGGCTCCGTGGCATACAAAAATATCGTCGGCAAGCCTTGGTTTGTCTATTTTAGCTGGGATGACGAATACAAAATCAGATGGAACAGAGTCGGCAAGAGCGTGGATTTTATACAAAACTCGCCCGAGCTACTAGAAGCCGCCAGAGCCGAAGCCAAAAACGACGGAAATAAGATCGAATGAACCTTGACAGTATCGACTTCGCTCAGGTGGCGATCCTGGTCGCCGTGCTCGTTATCTCCGTCGTCGGACACGAGATAGCGCACGGATATGCAGCGTTTAAATACGGCGACTTGACCGCCAAAAATTTGGGACGGCTCAGCATAAATCCCATAAAACACGTCGATCCGCTAGGCACTATCGTCGTGCCCGCGCTCATGTATCTTAGCGCGGGAGTGACCTTTGGCTGGGCTAAACCCGTGCCTATAAATTTACGCACCGTGCTCTATAACGGCGGCTACAAGGCAGCTATCATCGTCGCGCTTGCCGGTATCGCATACAACCTAGCTCTTTTTGCGCTAGCGTTTTGCGCGTTTAAATTTATAGGTTTTGACGGCTTTTTTGACGGCGCGGTAGCGGAGTTTGTTTTCATGCTCGCAGCCGTAAATTTAGTCCTAGTCCTCTTTAACCTCTACCCTATCCCGCCTCTTGACGGCTCGAAAGCACTTGAATATCTTTTACGCATTTTAGGGCTTCACGGCGCTGCAAACCGGCTAAACGGCATACAAAGATACGGCTTTATCGCGCTAGTTATCATCGTGATCTCGCCGCTAAAAGATTACTTTTTCGAGCCGATACGATATGCCGCTGCTATCATGAGGATGTTTTTATAGGCGGCAAATTTAAAATTTAGCCCAAATTTCGCTGCTAAAGGCTCGCGGCGAAATTTTACTTTAATGCTTTTTTGCTATAATTAAGCATTTTTTAGCTTATGGAAATTTCATGAAAATAGACAAAATTTTTATCGCGAGCGACCACGCGGGCTTTGATTTTAAAGCGCAAATTTGCGAGATTTTAAAAAGCGAAGGTTTTAGCGTATGCGACCTAGGAACGCATAGCAAAGATAGCGTCGATTATCCCGATTTTGCTGAGCTTCTAGCGCAAAATTTGCAGCACGAAAACGAATACGGCGTGCTAATCTGCGGCACGGGTATAGGCATCAGTATTGCGGCTAACCGCCATGCGCACGTTCGATGCGCGCTTTGTCACGACGTCACCACGGCAAAACTAGCGCGAGAGCACAACGACGCAAACGTGCTAGCCATGGGCGCCAGAACGATCGGCGACGCGGTCGCGGCAGATATGATAAAGGCCTTTTTCGCTACCGAATTTGCCGGCGGTAGGCACGAAAGACGCGTGAAAAAGTTAGGAGGCGAGAAATGACCGATTGGCTCGTACTTACCGTTTTAATCTGCATTTGTATCTATCTTACCGTTATGGTGTTTTACTTTAAAACCTTGCTTAAAAAAGAGCGCACGACGCGCGATTTTATGAAAAATAATCTCCAAGATACCGAAGTCGTCATCCGCAAGCTGCAAATCCAGCTCCAGCGCGGCCTTGGCAACATCGACATACTCACCGACGAACTAAACAAGGTAAAAAACGACGCCAACGCCCTTCGCACCAGAAACTCGCAGTACCGCCTGGAAAACGACAAACTCCGCCAGCGCATCCGCGAGCTAGAGGGCAAAATCGAAGCGCTACTATAAATCAAATTTAAAGGCAAAAAATGAAAGAACTAGACAAAGTGGGGAAGGAATTTTTATTAAATTCCATCCGCTGCATAAACGATTTTCCAAAACCGGGCATAGTATTTCGCGACATCACGACGCTACTAAACAACAAAGAGGCGTTTAATTTTTTAATGGATCACCTCGTCGCTCGCTACGAGGGCGCAGATATCGACTTTATCGCAGGAATCGAATCGCGCGGATTTATATTCGCAGCGGCTTTGGCGGCTAGACTGCGGCTGCCTTTCGTACCGATTAGAAAGCCCAAAAAACTGCCCTACATCACGATCTCGCAAAAATACAGCCTAGAATACGGTGTGGACGAAGTGCAAATTCACGTTGATGCATTCGGCGAAAAAGCGGGCGCAAAGGTGCTTTTAATCGACGATCTAATCGCTACGGGAGGTACGGCTAAGGCTAGCGTCGAGCTAATCAATCAAACAAACGCCGTTTGCGTAGAGGCCTGCTTTTTGATCGATTTAAGGGATCTCGGCGGTAGCGCAAATTTACGCCCGCTAACTAAAATTTACAGCATTTTGGATCTATGATGGAAGAATTTTTTACGAAATTACTCATCGAGTACGGCTACATCATACTTTTCGTCTGGTGCATAATGGAAGGCGAAATGGCGCTCATAATGGCGGGCATCCTCTCTCATCAAACGCATATGCATATCGCGCCGGCCATCTTCGTAGCAGGTCTGGGCGGCTTTGTGGGCGATCAAATTTACTTTTATCTAGGCCGCTATAACAAAAAATATATCGCAAAAAAGCTTCATACCCAGCGCCGCAAATTCGCCATCGCGCACATAATGCTGAAAAAATACGGCTGGCCGATCATCTTTATACAGCGCTATATGTACGGCTTTCGCGTCATCATACCGATGACCATAGGCTTAACCGGATACAGCGCAAAAAAATACGCGTTTATAAACCTAATAAGCGCGTGGTGCTGGGCTGCGATTACGATAATTCCCGCGTGGGTTTTGGGCGAGCACATACTTGATATCCTGCACAAGGCAAAAGAGCACTGGTACGTCGCAGTGCCGGTAGTAGCGATATTTTTGGGCGCTTTACTCTACGGCTTTAAGCGCATAGAAAATAAAATTTTAAACGAAAGGAAACACAGAGGTGCAATTTCAAATAGTAAATAAAAAT
>CAUQRE010000201.1:0-3405 GCA_963520315.1 uncultured Campylobacter sp.
AAAACAGCGGTGTGCATTATGAGCGGCGGCATGGACAGCACCCTCTGCGCCGTCCTCGCTAAACGCGCAGGCTACGAGATCATCGCGCTGCATTTTGACTACGGGCAGCGCACGATGGAGCGCGAAAAGCTAGCGTTTGAGCAGATCTGCGAGCGTATCAGCACGCTAAAAAAGGTAAATTTAGACGCTAGTTTCATAGCAAGTATCGGCGGCAATGCGCTAACGGACAAGAGCCTAGCCATCCGTAAAGACGGCGCCAAGCCCGACGCCCCTAGCACCTACGTGCCGTTTCGCAACGGCATCTTTATCTCTATCGCTGCCGCGCTAGCCGAAAAAGAAGGCGCGCAGGCGCTATATATCGGCATCGTCGAGGAGGATGGCTCGGGCTACCCCGACTGCACGGCGGATTTTATCGACAAGATAGAAAGCGCCGTAAATGCTGGCACCTCAAAGGACTTTAGCCTGCGCATCGTCACTCCGCTAGTAAATTTAAGCAAAGCTGACATCGTGCGAAAGTCGCTGGAGGCCGGCTCTCCGCTGGAGCTAACCTGGAGCTGCTACGAGCGCGAGGACGAAGCCTGCGGCGAATGCGACAGCTGCCGCCTAAGACTACGAGGATTTGAGCTTGCGGGCGAAAAAGATAGGATAAAATACGTAAATTTAAAATAAAATTTCTAAAAATCGGCATGGACCCGTCCACAAATTTAGCACAAAATAAAATTTATCCGCCAAAATGCTACGAACGCTCTACCGCCGTTTTTTTGCAAATTTGATCGCGGCTACTATTTTTACGGATTTTAGACGGTAGGTATTTGGCAATATCCGCTTTAAGGACGGAAAACAAAAACGCCTACTTTAAAATTCTCTCGCATCTGCACCACTACGTCAACCGCCTAAGCAAAGCGACCGCGGCACGCCTCGCAGGGAAGCACCATTTGAACGCTTTGCTTAAAAACTCGCAGGGCAAGCTCTGCCGATTTACGCATTTTTCCATCAAATTTATCGGCAAATTTGCGGCCAGAAAGCGAATGGTTTAAAAACTAGGTCAAATTTGTAGCAGATGAAGGCGAAAATGCACGCTAAATTTGAGATTATTACAAAATTTCACCGAACAAATCAGGCTCGGGCGCGGCCAAATTTAGCATCGCTTCAAGCTCATCTTTTTGACATTTAACGAGCGCGTAGTGAAAATTTGAAAGATTTTTTAGCTCGGCAAGCTCCTTAAATCTCATCGTAGCCGCCGCGCCTCCCGCAAAATCATCCGGCACGCAGATCTCGATACCGCCGCTAAAATTTCGCGCTAAAAACGCCGCCTCCATATCAAAAAGCTCGTCGTCGCACTCGGCGATAAAAGCCTGAGAGCTCGCACCAAAAGGCACGACGCGAAAGTTTTTATTTATAAAAATAGGCTCAAAGTGCCCTAAATTTCGCGTGTCGCCTAGCTTAAAAGAAAAGCCCGCGCGGATCAGATACTTCAAAAGTCCGCAAAGATAGTGCGTGAAAACTTTAGGGAAATTTAAGTTTGGATAGTAAACGCCCTCGCAAACGACGCTAGAGGCAAACAGCGAGCCGCCCTGCGCGCAAACCGCGTCCACGTCGCTAAAGACGGTGTCATAAAGCGGCGCGATCTTGGATAAAATTTTAAGATCGTCTGTGAAAAACAGATCTCCCGCGCCCGCTTTCATTATCTTTATAAAAAGTCGCGTCGCATCCTCAGGCAGCAAGCTAGCTGCATTGCCGTCAGAATTTTTGCCTAGGCTCATACGCGCGAGCAGGGCCTTTTGCACGGGATTAACGGAGCAAAATTTGAGATTTTTGTAGCTCGCCTCAAAGCGCATCAGTCGCATCAGCGCGGCGCTCAGACTATCGACCTTGATAAAAGCGACTTCGGGATCGATAACCTCGCATCTTTGCTCGACGAGCACGGCATAAGCACCGTTTGCGACGGCCGCGACTATCTCGTCCGTGCCTGCGCCAAGCCCGATGTAGGCGTAGCCTTGGCGCACGTTTTTACTCTCAAACGCAAAGCCCTCTACGGCGCTGACGCTCGGTTTATTTAGCGCTTCGCCGTTGATGAGGCGCCTTAGGTTTTCGATATTCACGCCGTTTTAGCCTACTTCTGATCCGTTTTTGACCGCAGCCATCGGCGTGATAAGGCACAGCGATCCGTCCTCTGCGCTAAGGATCATACCCTCTGATACATGGCCGAAAATTTTAGCCGGCTTTAGGTTTGCCAGCACGCAGACCTGCTTGCCTACGAGACCCTCAGGAGCGTAAAATTTAGCAATCCCCGATAAAATTTGACGCGGCTGTTCTTCACCCAGATCGATCTTAAATTTAAGCAGCTTCTCGCTGCCTTCGATATTTGAGCACTCAAGCACGGTGCCTACTTTTATGACGCATTTTTTAAAGTCGTCGATTTTTATTTTCGCGTCCGATTTTTCTTGCGGCGCGGCGGCGGTTTTAGCCGGTTCGCTTACGCTTGGCACCGCGGTCGCCATTAGCTCTTTTTCTATTTTTGGGAAAAGCGGCTGCGTTTTTTGTGCTTTAAAGTCCAAAATTTCGTTGTTTAATATGATTTTTTCGTAAGTTGCCGTCGATATCTCAAAGCCAAGCGTCTGCGCGATCTTTTCGCAGGTTCTTGGCATCGCGGGACTTAACAGGACGGCCACGCGAGCCAGCAGGTTAGCGCATAGCGATACGAGCGCGTTTGCTTCGTCTTTTTTGCCGTTTTTGATTAGATTCCACGGCTCAAATTTAGCTATCGAAGCGTTTGCGAGCGTTAGCGCCTTAAAGAGCTCCTCGAGGTAGCGGTTCGTGGCGAAACTCTCTAAATTTTTGATAGCGTTTTGCAGGTATTCGTTGCCGCTATCTAAAACCTCGCCGTAAAATTTGCGTAAATTTTCGCCCTTTATATCAAATTCCGAGTACTTTTCGCTCATGCCGACTATACGGCTTAAAAGATTGCCCAGATCGTTGCTAAGCTCGGAGTTTATGCGCTCGATCATCGCTTTTTGCGAAAAGTCGCCGTCTTGTCCAAACGGTACTTCGCGTAGCATAAAGTAGCGGAAATTTTCCAGTCCGTACGCGTCTGCGACCTCGCTTGGATTGATGACGTTGCCTTTACTTTTGCTCATCTTTTCGCCGTCTCTCGTCCACCAGCCGTGAGCTGCGATGCAGCGAGGCAGCGGCAGATCAAGACTCATCAAAAACGCCGGCCAGTACACCGCGTGAAAGCGTAAAATATCCTTACCGACTATATGCGTCGCGCCCTTCCAGTAGCGCATCTTATCGTCTCCGCGCGTGTAACCAAGCGTGCTAAGGTAGTTTATGAGCGCATCCAGCCAGACGTACATCACGTGTCTTGGCTCGTTTAGGCTCGCGGGCAGCTTGATACCCCACTCA
>CAUQRE010000202.1:0-3402 GCA_963520315.1 uncultured Campylobacter sp.
GGCCTCAAAGCTGCTGGATTCAGATATGAGCGAGGAGGAATTTAAAGATAAATGGCTCGAGTACGCGGCAAATAAAATCCTAGGCGAATACGCAAACGTCAAAATTTCGCTCAAGGACGGCGCGCTAAATTTTGACCAAACGCCCGCAAAAGAGCGCATTACGCTTCTTGGGCAAGATCTCGAAACTCGCGTGAGCTACGCGGACGAAGCGAGCAAAAAAGAGTTTTTTAAATTTCTAAAAGACGTATTTAAAAACGGCGAGAGTATCGGAGACGCGCTGCAAAAAATCGCGCTAAAAAAGGGAGACTTTGATGAAACGGTCAAAGAAGAAGCGCAAGCAGACGCCGCAAAAGAAAAGAAATTTAAACCGATCAAAGCGACGAGTAAAAGTCAAACCTATGTTTATAGGGATATAAAGCGCGAATTTTTCGAGAAATTTATCAAAGCCGAACAAGAAAGAGGAACGGACGTAACCAAGCTTTTAGAAGCTCTAAATAAAATCCGAAAGCTAGATATAAATGCCTAAATTTGAAGGTGGTGGTTGCTAAAATCATCAAAAGCAGTATAAATATTTGTATATCGGCACAAAGCCTGTCTAAATTTGACTGAGTTTACGCAAAACGGCGACTTATCTTATTTCAAGATTTGGTTCAAATTTGGATACAAGTCAAATTTAAATGCTCCAAATTCGGCCTGCCGGCAAATTTACCCCGCAAATCCGAATTTGAGCGCAAATCACATCTCGTAGCTGTCCTCTTCGTCTTCGTCGCCGTATTCGTAGTCGTTCTCGTCGTAGTTGTAGCTGTATTTTTCGGATCTTTCGTCGTCAAATTCGGAGTATTCCTCCTCCAAATCTTCCTCTTCGTAGTCAAATTCTTCGCTCATTTTCTCTCCTTTAAAATTATTTTTTCACTTCTTCGACGTATAGGCTCTGGCTAGGGAAGGCAAATCCAAGCCCGTTGGCCTCTACTATGTTCATTATTTTTAGCATCACGTCCTCTTTGACGGCCAAAAACTCGCCCCAGACTATCGTCTTTGAAAAGCAGTACACGAGGATATTTATCGAGCTATCGGCAAACTCGTCCACGACGACGAATAAATTTGACTTATATCCCGCCAGGTCGTCGATCGAGACGATACCGCGGTCGTATCGGCTAGCCTTTTTCGAGCCCATATCGTCGCCCTTTGCGATGTCTGGGTGGTCGATTAGCATCTGTTTGATCTCATCGACGCACTTTTTGATCTGTTCGGTCGTGGCGCTATATTCTAGTCCGATTAGCATCCTGATACGTCGCCCCATCTTTCGCCTGCTCCAGTTTCGGATCGGATCGCTAGCTAGCTTGGAGTTTGGTACGAAGATAAGGGCGTTGTCAAAGGTTCGCACGGTCGTTTTTCTAAGCCCGATCTCCACGACCGTCCCCTCGATGTCGCCGCACACGATCCAGTCGCCCTGTGAGAACGAGTTGTCAAAGAGCAACATAACGGAAGCAAAGAAATTCGCCAAGATGTCCTTGGTCGCAAGAGCTACCGCAAGGCCGCCGATACCAAGAGACGCGATGATAGCACTGACGTTAAATCCGAGCTTGCTAAGCACGATAAGTAGCGCGATAACGAAGATGATGAAATAGATGATCTTTAGGATCAAATTTATCACCTCTTTGCGCCCGCTTTTTTTGGTGAGTTCGTTGATGAGCACCATGCCGTAGCCGTTTAGTACGCTAAGTATCAGCCAGGCAACGGCGATGACGAAAGTGATCGCTAGGAAATTTGCAAATTTTATCGGCATGGGCGCGGGATAATACGCGATCGAGACGCATATATCTATCGCGTAGGCGATAAGAGTGAGTAGCATCGGGCGTTTGATGATTTCTACGATGCGCCCTTTCGTCTGCCTATCCGAGTCGTGCTTGACGAAAAATTTCATTAGCGCCCACAGCGTGAGCCTGCTAAGCAGCGTCGTAAACGAGACGAAAAACAAAAATACTACGAATATAATCGCAGCCTTGCCGACGTTAAATTTACTCGTAAAGGAGGCCTTTTCGTTGATAAAATTGATCGCCGTTTTTAAATTTAGCTCCGAGATGATATAGTTTGACGTGAGTAGCTCGGCGTTATCGCGCAGATAGTGGAGTATCTCCTCAAGCGTCTTTTTGTGCGCCTCTAGCGCCTCTAGTTCTCCTTTGTGCGCAGAGAGCGCTTCCTCGTTTAGACTATCTTTAAACTCCTTAAACTGCGAGTAAAACTCTGTCTGAAAGCTAAGCAATGCCTCCTCGACGGCGAGCCTTACGTCCACGGCCTTGCCGCCTTCTTTAAATATATTTTCCAAATTTAAAAGCGAGGAGTAAAACAGCCCGTCAAGCTGCATACGCTCAAACTCCAGCTTGTCTTTTACGTATAAATTTTGGTTGTCCGAGTTTTTTAGCCGTTTGATTTTTGATTCCAAATTTTGCATTTCGCGCTTAAATTTTTGCACCTGCTCCTCGTCGATTTCGATTTGCATGATGAGGTAGGGGATCTGCTCGATTAGCTTTTCTTTTTTCTCCGAGACGGTTTTAAAAAGTACGTTTTTATCGGCGGTTTCGTTATTTTCGGCGGATTGTGCTTTGATAACGGCGATTTGAGAGTTTGCTTCGTTGATTTGATTTACGACGCTTAGGATGTCCGTGGCGTTTAGGTCGTCGATTTTGGTATTTGCTAGTAAATTTAAGCCAAAGCACAGCGCAAAAACGGCGGCTAAAATTTTTCTCATTTCTCGACTCCTAGCAGTTTAAAGCTCTTCGTCGCGAAGTTGTAGTTGTAGATTTCGCCCGTTTCTATTATGTAGTGCCAGGCGTAAATTTTTAGCTCGCCGTCTCTAAATTTGGCCTTGACATCGGGGTAGCTCAGTAAATTTTCAAACGAATTTACGAGGCTTAGGCGCTCGGTTATCCACTCTCTTTTTGCGATATTATCGCCGAAAAGCTTTTGCACGCGCTTTTTTACGGGTTCTAGTAGATCTAGCCAGCGCTTAACGTTTGGCGTTTTGCTAAATTTAGCCTCGTCCATCCACAAAGCTGCGCAGCCGCCGCAGTTGCTATGCCCGCAGATGATGACGTTTTGCACGTTTAGCGTTTGCAAGGCGTACTCGATCGCCGAAGTCGTAGCCAAGAACTCCTCGCTTTTGCGGTACGGAGGTACGATGTTTGCGATATTTCGCACGACGACTAAGTCGCCCGGAACCGTATTTGTTATGAGACTAGGCACCACGCGCGAGTCGATACAGCCGACAAAAAGAGTGTGCGGCGTCTGTTTCTCGCCTAGGCTTTCAAAAAGCTCCTTGTGCTCTAAAAAATCCTCTTCCATAAATTTAACTGCGCCGTCTAAAATACCTTGCATCTACATTTCCCGATAAAAATTTTATAA
>CAUQRE010000203.1:0-3374 GCA_963520315.1 uncultured Campylobacter sp.
TCACTACCGACGAGGTAGCTCCCGTCGTAAAATTTAAATCCGCCTCGTCTAGAACTTCTTAAAAAGCTACGAGCGCAGCGAAGTAGAAAAATACTGCACCTTTAAAATTTTGTAGTGACCCTTCTTTTGAGCGTCTTTATAGAAATCCCGCCTGCTGCGTCGCTACGCTGGTTTTGAATGAGTTTTTGCTTCGCTTCGCTCGCAACTGCAAGCAGAGGTCTAGCCTTGACTTGAAATTTCTGCATGACATCCAAATTCATCTCAAAAATATTTCGCCTTAGATTCTTTCATTCAAATTTAATCTAAAATTTGCAGCAATTTTTTAAAACACGGCTACCAAGAAACAAATTTTGAAAATTTCATCAAATTTAAACCCGCATTGCAGGCTTAAATTTACGGAAAATTCTTATCCTTGCTACTGCACAGCTTGTTTAAAAAGCACTCTTTGCAGTTTGGCTTTACCGCCTTACAGGTGTAGCGGCCAAAAAGCACCATTGCTTGATGAAGCGTATTTAGCTGCGTTTTAAAGGCTTTAGTTAGATCAAGCTCGACGGCTTCGGGCGTCTTGCCCCTGCTAAGGCCAAGCCTATGCGCCACGCGAAAAACGTGAGTATCCACGGCCATCAAATTTGATCCAAAATGCTCGATTAGCACGACGTGAGCAGTCTTTTGACCCACGCCCGCTAGGCTCATCAGTTCTTTTTCGGTCGTCGGTATCTCGCCGCCAAATTCGCTCATCACGCTCTTTGCCATTTTGATCAAATTTTCGGCCTTGTTGTTAAAAAAGCTACAGGAGCTTATGAGCGCTTTTACGCTGGCTAGATTTGCCTGCGCTAGGCTCGCGACGTCCGGGTACGCCTCAAAAAGCGAGGGCGTGATCAAATTTACGCGCTTATCGGTGCACTGCGCGCTTAACATCACGCAAACGAGCAGCTCGTAGAGGTTCTGAAATCTAAGCTCGCTGCCCGCGTCTTTAAAATTTTCTAAAAATAAATTTTTGATAGCGTTTATGTCTTTTTTCGTTCTCATAGCGCCGATTTTAGCCGTTTTTATTTAAATTTTTGATGAATTATAACTTATATTTAATGACTTTCCTGCTATAATCACCCTCGCAAAAATCTAAATTTAAGGAACAAAGATGAATAAAATTTTATTCGCATCTCTTAGTTTGGCTGCGGCTTTAAGCCTAAACGCGGCAGAGTACGCCACCGTAAACGGTTCTAGCATAACCGATAAGGACGTGGCTTTCACGCTTGCTGCTATGCCTGGCGTTACTCTTGAGCAACTGCCTAAAGACACGCAAAGAAAGGTTATCGACGAAACAATCAACAGAAAACTGCTTCTAGACGAGGCTAAAAAGAGCGGATTAGATAAGACCGACGAATACAAAGCCGCTCTTGAAGAGCTAAAAAACAACCTTGCGCTTGATCTTTGGATGAAGAGAATTTTCGACAATATCAAAGTTAGCGATAGCGAAATCAGCGACTTTTACAATAAAAACAAAGCCGAATTTGCCGTACCTGCGCAAGTAAGGGCTAAACACATCCTAGTAGCTACCGAAAAAGAAGCAAACGACGTAATAGCCGCGCTAAAAGGGCTAAAAGACGATGCGCTGGTTAAAAAATTTGAAGAGCTAGCAAAATCCAAATCTACAGACCAAGGTTCAGCAGTAAACGGCGGCGAGCTAGGCTGGTTCGGTCAATCTCAGATGGTAAAACCTTTTGCAGACGCCGCATTTGCTCTTAAAAAAGGCGAAGTAACTCAAAAACCTGTTAAATCGAATTTCGGCTACCACGTAATCCTAAAAGAGGATAGCAAGGCTGCCGGTACGGTTAGCCTAAACGAGGTAAAACCTCAGATCGAAGGCAGCATAAAGATGGAGAAATTTAGAAACGATATCAAAAAAAGAGGCGACGAGCTTCGCTCTAAAGCTAAAGTAGAATATAAATAAGGTCGGTAAAATGGGTGTTTTAGACGTAGTAAAAGCCGGCGTTTTAAGCGGCGATGACGTAACTAGGCTGTATAAATACGCAAAAGAGCAGGGGTTTGCCCTGCCTGCGGTAAACGTGGTCGGAAGCGACTCGGTAAATGCCGTTTTAGAAGCGGCAAAGACGGCTAACTCACCCGTTATCATCCAGTTTAGTAACGGCGGAGCGGGTTTTTACGCCGGTAAAGCGTGTAAGGATGCAGACGTTCTAGGCGCGGTAGCGGGCGCGCAGCACGTGCACTTGCTAGCTAAGGCTTACGGCGTGCCGGTAATCCTTCATACCGATCACGCGGCCAGAAAGCTACTGCCATGGATTGATGAGCTCGTTAAATTTAGCCACGAATACAAAAAAGTTCACGGCGTGCCGCTTTTTAGCTCGCATATGCTTGATCTTAGCGAGGAAAGCCTCAATGAAAATTTAAGCACTTGCGAGAAGTATTTAGCGGAGCTTAGCGAGCTTGGCATTAGCCTAGAGATCGAGCTTGGCGTAACAGGCGGCGAAGAGGACGGCGTGGATAACACTAGCGTAGACAACGCGCTTCTTTATACCCAGCCAGAAGACGTCGCGCAGGCATACGAGAGGCTAAGCAAAATCAGCGATAGATTTAGCATAGCGGCAAGTTTCGGTAACGTCCACGGCGTGTATAAGCCGGGCAACGTCGTGTTGCGACCGGAAATTTTAAAGAATTCGCAAGCATACGTTGCGGATAAATTTCAAACCCCAACCGATAAACCCGTAAATTTCGTATTTCACGGCGGTAGCGGTAGCGAGCTAAAGGATATCAAAGACGCCGTTAGCTACGGAGTCGTAAAAATGAACATCGACACGGATACGCAGTGGGCGTTTTGGGACGGCGTGCGCGGCTACGAGGCGAAAAATCGTGCATATTTGCAAGGTCAGATCGGCAACCCTGAAGGCGAAGATAAGCCAAATAAAAAATATTACGATCCGCGTAAATTTTTGCGCGCCGGCGAGGAGTCGATGGTAAAGCGCCTACTAACGGCGTTTGAGGATTTAAACTGCTTAAATAGAAATTAAGGCTTACGATGGAACCCAAAAAAGAAGCAAAGAACGATAGTTTTACCGATTTGACGCTGCCTGAGGTAAAAGGCAGGCAGTCGTTTTTCGTGTATGCGAAAATTATATTTTTGCCGACGGCGATATATCTGGCGGCGCTTCTTGGATATTTTGGGTATATAGATTTTCAAATCGGCCTACATACGGTCGTTATGATGGGTATTATCTGGGTGATTTCGCTAATCTTTGCTAAAAATAGCGCCGAGCTTGCTTGCTGCTATTTCGAGCAAAGCGGGGCTGATTTTAAGCGAAATCTAAAAGAATACATCATCAAACATCTTTTAGTTATTGGCAAAGATACGAAGTCAA
>CAUQRE010000204.1:0-3372 GCA_963520315.1 uncultured Campylobacter sp.
CGGTCGTCGTGGAGGCGTTTTGCTCGTGGTCGGCGTGCAGCATAAAGACCGTATCAAGAGCCTTAACCTCAATCGGACGCAAATTTACGTGCTCGTACGGATAGCTCCTCATCATGTAGAGGAAATTTTCCGTAAAGCCGCGGTCTAAATTTGGATAAATGATCGGTAGTCCGCGCGAAAATCTATAAGAAAATGCCGCGATAGTGGGGATCTTGGCGATTATTCGCATTGCCATCTCGTGGTACTCCTCTGGCTTGTCCATATTTAGGTGATCGGAGTAAAACGCAGAAAGCGCCGCCACTGCCGCCTGCAGGATCGCCATCGGGTGCGCCTTATCCGGAAATGCGTCAAATAGCTTCATCATTCCCTCGTGGATGAAACTGCGCTTTTTAAGCTCGAGTTTAAAGACATCGTACTGCTGTTCGTTTGGTAGCTCCCTGTTTAGCAGCAGATACGCCACGTCGATGAAGGTTTTGTTTTCCGCTAGATACGCGATGTCGTAACCGCGGTACATCAGCTCGCCTTTTAGCCCGTCGATATAAGTGATGCTAGAGCGGCACATCGCCGTCGAGGTATATCCGCGGTCAAACGTAAACATCCCCGTATCGCTAAAAAAGGTCGAGATGTCGATGACGTCGGGCCCTATCGTACCGTGCAGTATCGGAAAGTCGTAGCTTTTGCCGTTTCTGTTGTCTGTTAGCGTAACCGTATCGCTCATTTTAGCTCCTTTTGCAGATTTTTATTTTCGTAGCCCATTAGGATTTTGATACAAATCGTTACTATTATAGCCTGAGTTAGGCTCGCTAGTATGAAAGAGAAGTAAAAATTTTCATTTATACCGCCTGATTTGTAGGCTATGGTAGCAACCGCGATAAGAAGCGTTAGGGGCATAGAGTGCGAAAGAGCGTAAAGAAGGGTCTTGCGAAAACCTAGCAAATTTAAAAACACGCTCGCGCTCACGGCTCTAAACAAAGTCATAACTGTTACGATTAGTAGCGCGTCCCTAACCACTCCGTCTATAAAAATGGCATTTAACTTAAACGTCGAACCGATATGAACGAAAAAAGTCGGCACCAAAAATCCAAAGCCGAAACTCGCAAGCTTATGCGGCAGGTCTTTTTTATGATCAAAAAAGGTCGCTATAAAGGTTCCGGCTACAAACGCGCCAAATGCAATCTCTAAATTTAGATAAAGCATAAGCGCGATAATACTAAAAAACAGCGCCATGCACAAACGAATGTCTTTTTCGGCATTATCGTAGTGAGGCATCAATATGACGCGCAACTGCGGATACCACCAAAATAGTACGTTTAGCGCCTTAAACGCGCCAGCGCTAAGCGCCAAAAAGCCGCCCAGATATAACGTCGTGAGCGCAAGCTCGCTACCGGCGCCAAATTTCATATACGCTCCGACGAAAGTAAGCGCGGCGATGCTAACGACCTCTCCGATGGAGCCTACAAGCATGCCTAAATTTAGCCAATCTTTATCCTTGCCATACTCTTTAAAAAGCGTAAAAATCATCCCCACGCTCATCAAAGGAATTATCAAGATAAATAGCTTATCGATATTAAACGCAAAGGTAGTAAATGCCGAAAGCGCGTAAAGTATGGCGATATATAAGAGTCCGAGCTTTAAAATTTTCTTATCGGTTGTAAAAAATATCTTTAAATCAACCTCGGTGCCCGCCAAAAACATCAGGTAAAAAAATCCGACCTCGCTCACGATTTTAAACATTTCATTGTGGCCTATGAGCCCTAGGTATCCTGCAAGCGCGCCTAAAATAATCTCCACGGGTGCGATAGGGATGCGTAAAATTTTAGAAAAATACGGCGATGAAAAAACGATAAGAGCTAGAACGATAAGAATACTTAGTCCGTCGGTTTGCAAATTTATCCTTTCTAAAAATGCGCGATTATAGCTTAAGCTTCGTTACGGTTTGATAAATTTGCGCTAATTAAGAAGACTGCTTTGGATTAAATTTTAGGATTTGGGCTTTGAAATTTACGGCAGATACCAAGAGTAAAATAGCCGAGCACACACTCGGCTAAAATTCACTTTTAAAAAAGGCTCTCACCTTTAGACAAACTTATTTGAAGAGATTTGATTAAGGCTATCTTAACCCAAAATCGCAAGCAAAGCCCTTAGCCGTAAGTAAAATTTGTTAGGCTAGGGACTCGTATAAATCTATGCTACGCGGGGTCGCCCCCCCCGCTTCGCGTAGAAATTTTACGTTTTTCCGGTTTCGTAAAGCCTAAACGGCTTTACTTTACTTAGAAACGTTTAATACTACTGGAGTAGTCTTAGGACATTTTTCCAGCTACGCGGGATAAATCCCGCTTCGCATAGAAATGCTTTCGACTACTGAAGTAGTCTTAAAACGTTTTGCTGAACGGAGTTAGCTTGGCTCATAGCGTAACTTCCTGATTGAGCAAGGATGTTAAACTTAGAGAAGTTTGCGCTCTCGCTAGCAAAATCAACGTCTCTGATTTGAGATTCGGCTGATTTTACGTTTACTTGAGTAACCGTGATGTTGTTTACGGTTGCGACAAGCTGATTTTGAACAGAACCTAGGTCAGAGCGGATCTGATCAAGAGTTTTTTGAGCAGACTCAGCGATATCCATAACAGCCATAGCACCGCGTAGAGTCATAACGCCCGCTGATTGATTTACGCTTAGCTCTTTGCTCATTCTTGAAAAGCCCATAGCAGTAGCTACTTTTTTATCTATTTGGCCGCGAACGTCTCTTAAAGAAACAGACTGTTGCTGACCGCCGTCTGCAGAAAATGCATCCTTACTTAGATTAAGTTTAGTAGTTCCGCCGATTTTTATATCGCGTCCATCCAAGCGAACTAGATTCAAACGACCTACGAAACCTTTGGTTAATGCAGCCGTTCCCTTACCTAGACCTTTTGAAAGGTCGCCGCCTTTTACTTGTATGCCTCGGCCATCGCGGCTAGTTAAGACCATAGTTCCTGTTTCTGCGTCTACTGAAGCCTCTACGCCGGTTTGGTCTTTTACTTTATTGATAGCATTTACTAGAGCGCCGTTGCTATCGTTTGCTTTTACGTCAAGGTCGCCTATTTTTACGCCGTTGATAGAAAGGCTCTTGATAAGTCCTCCTGGTATCGCTACTGATGCCGTACCTCTCCAAGTTACGTCAAACGTGGCTCTAACGCCCGTTTTATTCGCTACTTTATTGATATTTTCAGCTAACGCGCCTACACCTTGACCTAAACCGGTTCCTATAGTAGCTTTAGCAACGCGAACATCGTTTACACCGTCTACATTTAAAAATTTCATATCGACGACGTTTAAAGAAGCTTTAGAAAAAGCATTTGCAAGCGTCAATAGTTTTGAACTCTCAAATCTAGT
>CAUQRE010000205.1:0-3349 GCA_963520315.1 uncultured Campylobacter sp.
GTCCTAATATGGCCGAAAATGATGGACGAGTAATTAGTAACTTTATAGTGCAATCTCTTAAAAATAGAGATATAACGATCTTTGGCAGCGGAGCGCAAACAAGAAGTTTTTGCTATATTGATGATGTAATAGATGCGCTTGCGACATTTGTAAATACCGACAAAGATATAATGGGTCCAGTTAATATCGGCAATCCGGAGGAATATAGCATAAAAGAGATAGCGTGTATGATCGCCTTTTTGACAAATTCAAAATCATCCATCATACACAAAGAGCTCCCGTCCGATGATCCCAAAAGAAGAAAGCCGGATATTACTCTTGCAAAAGAGTTGCTTGGCTGGAGCCCTAAAATAGGCATTAAAGACGGACTGGAGCGCACAATAGCATATTTTAGAAATTTAAATTTACGCCAATTAAATCAAGCGCATTGACCCAGCATGCGTCAAACTGATTAAATCTGGGCTATCAAATATCCGTTTAAATTTGATTTTTACAGGTCGTAATCTTTTTGTTATCCATTACAAGCCAAGCAAATTTACGGATATTTTACAAAAGCTATAATCGATAAATTTGATCAAATATATTTACTCAAATTCACTTCGCCAGCTCAAAAATCTCTTTGATATTTTCTTTCGTATAGAGCTTATCTTTGCGCTGGTTCGCCGCGTAGTCGTAGGCTAAATTTACTACCTCATCTAGCGTTTCGCCCTCTATACCGACGGCTTTTAGGCTAGCCGGACGCCGATTCTATTAAGCCGCACTTTAAAGGCGGCGATACCCTCGCCTGCTAAGTCCGCACAGGTCTACCCGCTATTACGTTGATAAAATTTATAATCTAGCGTGTACTAAAAAGTTAATACAAAAATACAGCAAGCTTCAACTAGCAAAGCGACCTGCAGCGGAACCCAAAAAAAGAGAACTACTGGGGAACGTAGTCGGCGCACTAGAGCCCTTTGCTATGGCGAGTAAAAAAGTGGTAGCTTAGGCTTCCTGCGCCGCTTATAAGCGGTAACGCAAAAATCGTGCGACCACGCCGCAGCTACCGAAAGAGTAAAAACCAAGTCGCCTTATATTTATTCGAGGCAAAAAATCTTTAAAAACTTTGGCTTGCTTTAAACTAAATTTAAAAACATCCTCGTAAAAGCAAAACCAGGCGGCAGGTACCGGCCGAGAGTTGCAATAAAAGATCTAAACGAAAACAAAACAGATGGTTATAGATTTTATATTTTAGAAAAAATATCGCAAATTAATCTAGCTACATTTTAATTTTATTTAATAATATTTTAGCTACAATTCTTACTTTTTAGCGTCAAGTTTGACGACCACGTTTTTAGGATACTTAGATGACTACCTCATAGATACGTGCTTAATCTCAAATTTAGTCTCGCGGGGCGAGGAAATTAATACAAAGAAAATTTATGTTTAAAGAATTTAGAACGAAATATCTAACGAATTTCTGGAACGTCGGGCAGGCGATGATTATCTTAGCCATCGTCGCGACCGTGTATTTTGGGATTTTTGGCGGCGGATGGGCTGTAACTGGCGAGATGACGCGCTGGGGTGGCGAGTTTTTGGAGCTTTTTGGCATGGATCTTAGCGGCTACTCCTACTACAAGATTACAAACCTTGACGGTAGCCCGCTCACGCGCTTTGAAGGGCTTATGCTAATAGGCATGTTCGTGGGCGCTACGATTGCGGCATTTATGGCAAATAAAGTCAAATTTCGCCTACCCGCAAGCAAAATTCGCGTTTTTCAAGCTATCGTCGGCGGCTTGCTTTCGGGATTTGGCGCGCGTCTGGCTTTTGGCTGCAACTTGCTTGATTTTTTCACCGGACTGCCGTATTTTTCGCTACATACGTGGCTTTTTGCGGTATTTATGGTGCTTGGCATCTACGTCGCCGTCAAGGTCGGCAAGCTGCCTATCTTTATGCCTAAAACCGAGCTTAAAAGCTTCGGCCCAAAAGGCAAGGGCACGACGCACGACAAAGGCCGCGCCGACCGAAATTTCGCCATAGGCGTGATTATCGCGATTTTAGCGATTATCTGGTTTGCGTATCTTTTGATGCAGGCGCCAGCACTTGATCTAAAAGTCAAAGCCAGCATCTTGCCGCTTGGACTGCTTTTCGGACTGGTTTTTGGCTTTATCATCTCAAAGGGTCAAATTTGCTTTACTTCGTGCTTTCGCGACCTGTTTTTATTCGGCAGGGACGTCGCGACGAAGGGCGCTTTTTACGGCATGATAATCGCCACACTCATCGTTTTCGTGCTGATGCTAAACGGCTACGTCGGCAAGGTTACGAATTTCTCGCCAGCTGTTGCGATCGGAGCGTTTTTGTTTGGATTCGGTATCGTATTTGCGGGTGGCTGCGAGTGCGGCTGGACATATAGAGCCACCGAGGGGCAGCTGCACTTTATGATCGTGGGCGTCGCAAACGTCGTAGGAACCATGGTGCTAGCCCTTAGCTACGACGCGATACCCGCATGGATCAAAGACGGCCCGAAAATCCAGCTTTTAGAGGTATTCGGTCCGCTGGGCGGCTTAGCGGTAAATTTATGCCTGTTCGTTTCGGCGCTGCTGCTAGTGTTTATCTACAAACGAAATTTCTTCGCCAAAGGAGGCTACTAAGATGCATGAAGACGATTTTGAAATAAGCTATACGCTCGATATCCTAGGCGAGGCTTGCCCTATGCCAGCCGTCGCGACGCTAGAAATCCTACCGAAAATGAAAAGCGGCGAGGTGCTAGAAGTGCTTTGCGACTGCCCGCAGGCGATAAACTCGATCCCTTACGACGCGAGAAATAGGGGCTTTGAGGTGCTTAAAATCGAGCAAGACGGCCCGACGCTTAGATTTATCATCAAAAAGCCTTAGTTTAAATTTTGGTGCGGCGCAGAGTTTTGACGCGCCTTGCTCTATTTTGATACGGCTGTCGAGTAAATTTGCCGCTTACAAAGCAAATTTTGCTCGCCCGGCCGCGTTTTGCTTATCTTACGCGCTTAAATTTATAATTCGTGCGGCATTTTGCGTTGCTGTTTTCGTCATGCCAAAAATTTACCCGCCGCGCGTATTTCGTATTTTGCGTTTAAATTCGCAACCAGGCAAAACTCGGAGCAAATTTAAAGCGCGAAATTTGAAACCTAAAATTTCCCGTTCGGCTCGCGGCGGTCAAATTTAAACCGGCGCATAAGCCTTAAATTTTCGAATTTTGCTAGCGCTAAATTTAGCCGCAAATTTACTCAAATTTACTTCGCCAGCTCAAAAATTTCTTTGATGTTTTCTTTCGTATAGAGCTTGTCTTTGCGCCAGTTTGCCGCGTAGTCATAGGCTAAATTTATGACCTCATCTAGCG
>CAUQRE010000206.1:0-3335 GCA_963520315.1 uncultured Campylobacter sp.
CGCTGTTAAACTCCGCTCGCCAGATCGCGCCCTCCTCATTAAATTCTCGCTCAAAGCTTAAATTTCGCTTTTCAAAATAGTGCTCAAAGCGCGAGCCAAGCGCGTATGGCGTAAAAAACAGGCAAAGCGATTTTATCTCAAATTTAGCCAGCGCCCCGCAACTCTCAGCCTCCTCTATCGCAGCATTTACCGCCGCGCCATACGCTCGCACAAGTCCGCCCGTGCCTAGTTTTATCCCGCCAAAATACCGAACGATGAGCGCGCCCGCGTTTACGAGCTGGGCGCCTCTAAGCGCGTTTAGCGAGGGCTGTCCGCTCGTGCCCTTTGGCTCGCCGTCGTCGCTTTGATTTTCTACTATCTGGCCGTAGCCGTTTCGCTCGCGCAGCGCCCACACGACGTGCGCGGCCTTTGGATGTTCGGCCTTTAGGCGTTCGTGCAGAGCCTTAAACTCGCAAATAGGACACAAAAAACATAAAAACGTCGATTTTTTGGCTTCAGTTTTGGTCGATACGACCCGCAAAACCGTTTGCAATTTTCTCCTTTAAATAAAGCCCGATTTTAGCGAAATTTTAAAAATATTCTTATAAAATGGCGGCTAAAATGAAATAAGCTCTCAAAAAAGAATGAAAATGTTTAAAAAAATCTCGAAAAAAACGCTTTGGCAAATCATCGCTATGATCGTATCTAGCGCCGTTTTTAGCGGCTCAGGGATCCTGATACTAGCCTTTATCAACAAATACCTCTTAAATTTAAAAGAACAAGACGCTGAGATTTTGCTCGCATTTTTCGCGCTTTTGATTTTGTTTTTGGGCTTTTCGGTGCTCTCGCGCATCACTCTTAGCGTGATCGGCAACGACTTTGTCTATGAGCTGCGCACCAAAACGATCAAAAGGATACTTGATACCGCAAATCAAAAAATCATAGCCGCGGGCAAGTCAAATTTGATCGCCTCGCTCTCAAGCGACGTGCGCAGCCTAACGGACGGCTTTATGCAAGTGCCAAGCATCATCCAAGGCGTGCTTATAATCGCGGCGACGGGCGCTTACGTGCTTTATATCTCGGCCGAAATTTTCGTGTTTTTGGTGCTTTGGACGAGCGCGGCGACGTGGATCTGCAAGCGCTCGATCAAAAATATCCACAAATACTTCGAGCAATACCGCAAGTGCGAGGACGCGCTATACCGCGACTATCAAACCTGCATCGAAGGGCACAGGGAGCTTAGCTTAAATTTAGCCCGCGCAAAGCGGCTTTTTTGGGACCGCTTTATCCCAAACGCAAAAAGCCTACGCGAAAATATCGTAAAAGCCGAGATCCATCAATCCTTTATGAGCAACTGGCTAAACGCCGTGATGCTGGGTGCTGTGGGCATCGAGATATATTTTTGCCTAGCCTACGACGCTGCTAGCCTGCAAGACGCGATCACGGTTGCACTAGCGATACTTTTTTTAAGGGCGCCTCTTATGATGCTGCTTTACTCGGTGCCTGCCGCCTTTCGCGCGCGTATCGCCTACGAACGCCTAAAAAAGCTAGACCTAGCGCCCTTTGAGCCGGAATTTGAGCTGGGCGAGACGGCTCCGCAAATTTGGCAAAAACTGCGCCTAAAAGATATAAATTTCGCCTACGACGAGGGGAGCGAATTTGCGCTAAAGGATATAAATTTGGAGATTAGTCGCGGCGAGACGGTGTTTTTGATCGGTAAAAACGGCAGCGGCAAAAGCACGCTATTTATGATTTTAGCAGGACTTCTAACGCCAAAAAGCGGCGAGATGTTCTCAGACGACGTCAAAATCACGGAGTCAAATTTAAAAAGCTACGCAAACACGATCAGCGCGGTGTTTAGCGACTTTTATCTCTTTGACGAGGTTATGAGCGACGATGGGGCGCTGATAGATGAGCTGCTAAAAAAGATGTCGATAGAAAATAAAGTAAGCGTCAAGGACGGAAATTTTAGCACGCTAAACCTCTCTCAAGGCCAGAAAAAACGCCTCGCCATGGTCGCGGCGCTGCTTGAAAAGCGCAAATTTTTGATCCTTGACGAGTGGGCGGCCGATCAAGACCCAGAGTTTAGGCGGCATTTTTATGAGGAGTTTTTGCCGGGGCTTAAGGCGCAAGGCTACACGATTTTTGCGATCAGCCACGACGATGCGTATTTTGGTGCGGCGGATAAAATTTACGAGATAAAAAACGGCAAAATCGCGCTTATTAAGGGCTAAAATTCAGCTTCAAACGGTTAAAATAACAAATATCATTTTTAACTAAGGAGATAATATGGAGCTGGACGAAGAAGCAAGAGAAGCCAAAGAGATGGCGCTAGGAATGATGAACGATAACTTCATCGGCCTTACAGAGGATATGTGCGCAAAATTCGGTGGCTTTAAAAACCCGCAAAACGTCAAAATGACCGATATCACCGAGGACGGCATGCATATCGCCTGCGATGAGGGCGAAGTCTTCGTGCCGTTTGAGAAAAAAGCCGAGCTAACAGTCGAGAGCCTACGCGACGAAGTCATAAATATAGTAAATAGTATGGAAAACTAGCGGCGGCGCAAAATGTTTGAAACCAGACAAAAGGGGCACGCAGGACCGACGCGTCCTAAAAAAATAAAGATGGCGACTAACGCCGAAATGGAGAAATTTTTAACTGAGGAGCTGCCCGCGCAAAAGGACGGCGTGATCTATATCCACGTGCCATTTTGCGATAATATCTGCTCGTTTTGCTCGATGAACCGCACAAAGCTGGAAGACGAGCTAGATAGCTACGCGCAGTATCTACTTGGCGAGACCGAAAAATACGGCAAATTTCCGTATCTACAAGCTAAAAATATCCGCAGCGTCTATTTTGGCGGCGGAACTCCGACGATACTAAAAGAAAAGCACCTAGAGCCCGTTATCACGGCTCTGCGCTCAAATTTTAATATCGCCGACGACTGCGAATTTAGTCTAGAAACCACGCTACATAATCTAAATTTGAGCAAAGTGCGCCTACTAGAAAGCCTAGGCGTAAACCGCTTTAGCATCGGCGTGCAGACCTTTTCGGACAAAGGCCGCAAGCTACTAAACCGCGTCCACGACAAAAAAGGCGCGATAGAGCACCTAAAAATGATCAGGCAAAATTTTAGCGGCATGGTTTGCACGGATATTATATTTAACTACCCCGAGCAAACGATAGACGAAGTGCTAGAAGACGCTCGCCTAGTCGATGAGCTAAACATCGACAGCACGAGCTTTTATTCGCTTCAGCTTTTTGAGAAATCAGAGCTTGCAAAGACGGTCTCGCAGGACTACTACGACGTGAACTACGAGCATAAGCTGCACAACGCTTTCTTTGAAAAGCT
>CAUQRE010000207.1:0-3311 GCA_963520315.1 uncultured Campylobacter sp.
CTAGTGGGCCTTGCGCTAGGACTTAGCAAAGAGCAGCTTGGCTTTGAACACAATATCGTAAACACTAATAGCGTCAAAGTAGGTCAAATTTGATTATTTTGGCGAGCGAAGCGGCCTTTGGCCTATATTTTGCTCGCCTTAAACTACTTTAAATTTGACGAGACGATATCTTTCACAATTTTAATTCGTAAAATTTACTTAAATTTTGGCAGACAAGGCGGAGTGTGTTTTTGTGATGTAAAAATGAAGATGGTGGTTAGAGGCAGAATCGAACTGCCGACACGCAGATTTTCAGTCTGCTGCTCTACCGACTGAGCTATCCAACCACGCTGTTAAAAAGAAATGTGATTTTAGCCACTTGATACTTAAATTTTGGTTAAAGGTGCAAAATTTAGCACATTTTTAAAACATGAAATTTATTTTAAAGGCAATTGCTTAAATTTGGCGGCTTTACGGCGCATATATAGCGTTAAATTTTCAAATTTAAGATCGCTTTTTTAAATTCATCTCCGCGCTCTACGTAGCTACTAAACTGATCTAGGCTTGCCGCAGCAGGGCTTAAAAGCGCTATCTCATCCAAATTTTCTCTGTTTGCGCTAGTCTTAGCAGCTCCGTCAAATTTGAAGTTTTTATCTATCTCGCCGACTGCAACATTTAAAAATTTGCATTTTACGGCGGGGATTTTAAACTCAGCCGCAAGATTCATCAGCTTGTTCGTATTTGAGCCGATAGCGTAAATTTGCGTCTTGGCGCCGCGCAAGGCTTCAAAAAGCGGTCGCATATCTACGCCCTTATCATCGCCGCCTAAAATCAAATGCAAAAATTTGCCCTCATATCGCTTTACGGCCTGGATGCTCGCGTCGATGTTAGTCGCCTTCGTGTCGTTGACCCACGTTCTGCCGCGCGCATCGCGAAACTCCTCGAGTTTGTTGCCCTCGATGACAAAGTCGTTTAAAAGCTCTACGTCGCACCTATCGAGCAAAATTTTCTGGATAGCAAGCGCCAAAAGAGCGTCCGTTAAAAACGGCGTTTTAAAGGCGATATCGTTTAGATTTACGCCGCAAAACCGGGCCAAATCCGCCTCGTTTTCGTAGCTTATCACCTTTGCTTTTGTCGGCGTCCCGGCGTAAATTTTAGGCAGGATCGCGACCGCGTTTTCGCCCATCATCGCTAGCGGTTTTAGCTTGGCGCGCTCATACTGCGCAAAGTCGCCGTGCCAGCTGAGGTGATCTGGCGTGATAGGCAAAAGCGCGTAGATGCCGGGCACGGCAATGTTCGTGTAGTGCATCGTAAAGGAGCTGGTCTCTAGCACCCAAATTTTGGCGTTTACGTCAAGGTCTGCGAGCGGAACTCCGACGTTGCCGCCCATTACCGAGCCGTAGCGCGCCAGCAGGTGCTGCGTCATCTTCGTCGTCGTGGTTTTGCCGTTCGTGCCGCTGATCCAGACGGTAAACGGCATCTTGCCGCCGTAAATTTTATAAAAATAGTCGTATTCGCTGATTAGATTTTGCGCTTTTTTAACTAGTTCGTGGCCGGGCGGGAAGCCGGGGCTAGGTATCTCTAAGCCGCTTTTTTCGGGCACGAAAAGGTTTGGCGGTAGTAGGGCGTTGCCCCATTCGTCGCTTGAGATCTCGCTAAATTTATCGTCATAGATGTCCCAGCCGCCCTCTTTGCCGAAGTTTTTCGCGATCGCGCGCGTCGTGCCGCCGTAGCCAAATAGCGATTTTCTCATTTTTGCTCCTTTTTACGCCCTCTTGCCCCATAAAATTTGCGTTATTTCCTCTGCGTCCAGCTCGGTCATTACGCCGTTTCGTTTGTGTCTGGTAAAAAGTTTAAAATCATAAGTATCTTTAAAATTTAGCTTTAAAAACTCGGTAAAATATCCGCCCTCACAGGCAAAATTCGGGCGATCGTAAAACTCGTCCAAAAACTCGTCTTCGCTTTCTTGCGGTTCAAAACTCGTCATGCGCTCTATGATCTCGCGCAGCTCATCCTTTGTGATATCTGGCACGAGGCGAGGCTCCGGAAGCGCGATATCAAAGGCTAAATTTTCAGCCCCGTCGGCCTCCCACCACTCCCACAGGTCAAATTTACTCATATCTTTGCCCGTGATCGCGTGCAGCTCGTTTTCCAGCTCGCGGTATTTCTCGCCGCTCTCGTCGCCGTGTTCGTCGCAGTAGTCTGTATAGGCTAAAATTTTCTCCAAAATCCCGTCGTATCTTTTTCTAGCCGTCTCGTAATCCGGCTCTATATGTGCTCTCATCAATTTCTCCTTATTAAATTTATCTGATTTTTAACGCGGTTAGCGCGATTAAATTCGCCAAAACGGCGATGAGCCAAAATCTCACGATGATCTTATTTTCCACCCAGCCTTTTATCTCAAAATGATGGTGTATCGGCGCCATGAGAAAAATTCTCTTTTTAAAAATCTTAAAGCTTCCTACCTGCAAAATCACGCTCAAGGTCTCCATAACAAAGACGAAGCCGATGATGATGAGCAGGATCTCGTTTTTCGTCATCACGCCCATGAGGCCGATATACGCGCCTACGCTGAGGCTCCCGCTATCGCCCATGAAAACCTCGGCCGGATGACAGTTAAACCACAAAAATCCCATTAGAGAGCCGATCAGAGCGGCGGCCACTACGACCGTCTCGCCCACGCCCGCGATCTTTGGCAAAAGTAAATACGAACTAAAAACCGCGTGTCCGCAGATGTAGGCAAATACGCCCAAAGTCAGCAGCGAAAACACCGCAGGCACCGTAGCTAGCCCGTCTAGGCCGTCGGTTAAATTTACCGCATTTGATGCTGCGACGATGACGAGAGTCCAAAAGGCCACCGCAAAAACGCCAAGATCCAGCACCGCAAATTTGTAAAACGGTAAGTAAAATTTACTTCCCAGCTCGCCGTTAAAATATAGCATCGTCGAAACGGCCAGAGCTATTAAAATTTGCGCCGCGAGCTTGGCTCTAGGGCTTAGTCCGTCGTGGTTTTTGCCGCCTGAGATTTTACGATAGTCGTCTTTAAACCCAAGCGCCGTAAAGCCAGCAAGGCAGATAAGCGAGGCGAAGACGAAAACGTTATCAAGGCGCGCGCAGATCACGCTCGCCGCAAGAGCCGCTCCGATAAAAACCAGCCCGCCCATCGTCGGAGTTTTGGCCTTTTTTTGGTGCGTTTGAGGAGCTAGCTCGTAGATGGGCTGGGCGGCGTTTTTGGCCTTCGCCCATGCGATAAATTTAGGCAGCGCCCAAACGGTCAAACAAAATGCGATAAAAAACGAAAAGCCCGCGCGAACGGTGATGTATTGAAAGAT
>CAUQRE010000208.1:0-3299 GCA_963520315.1 uncultured Campylobacter sp.
AAAATCAATCAAACGACCTCCCGCTAGATTTGCCGCCGAATTTTCGTTCGCGCCTGCTAACTCGTTTATTAACTGCGCTAAATTTCGCTTGAAAAATTTTTGATTTTGGATTATTTTCATCGCTTATTTTTGTCGCAAAAGGCGTTAAATTTGAGCTAAAAGTATAAATTTAACGCCTTAAAAGCTACCAAATTTAGCCAAAATTGCCAAAGCTCGTCTCATTCGTCCTTTTTCTCGTCCTCTTTTTTGCCGATTTTTTCTTTGGCGTTTTTTATGAGATTTTCGGCGGCTTTGTAGAGTTTCTCGCCTAGTTCTTTTGATTTTGATTTGAGATTTTCGCCGATTTCGCTCGCATTTATCGCGCTTAGCTTCTCCTGCGTTCGTTTTTCAAAGTCGCCGATATCTTTTTTGAGCGCTTCGAGGCGTTCTTTGGCGTTAAAATTTTCTTTAAATTTATCGCCGGCTTGACCGACTTCGCGCTTTAACTCCTCAAATTTTGCTCCCGCAAGGCTCGCGAATTTATCGATATTTTCGTTAAATTTTAGCTCCTCTAGCTGAAGCTCGATCTGGCGGGAAACGTCGTTTTGTAGCCGCTTAAATTTGGCGAAGTAGCTATCTACAGACTCGTCTAGGATTTCGTTTATCACCGCAGCAGACGGCTCATCCGAGCGCGCCATATCGCGCAGCATCGCCACGAACCTCTCCTCGAGCCTTATAAATTCTTTAGCTTCGCCTAGCAGCGTCTGGCCGTCCGGGGCAAATTTGATCTCCTCGATAAACTTCTCCGTCCTTTTGCCAAGCGCCTCTTTTACGCCGCCGATCGCGCCGCTTATTAGCTCTTTGGCAAAGGCCTGATTGACGTCGGCTATCTCGCTAGCCGCCTCGCAGACCGTCCTTGCGATCTCCAGGATGCGCTCTTTGCTCGCTTCGCCCTCGTTTATCGCGCTAAGCACGACGTTTTTGGCGATTTGCCAGGCGGTGTCTTTTACGTCGTCGCCCTTTTCGATCGCGGTTAGAAACGCCGCTTCGGTAGTTTCTTTGAGGATGCCCAGCATTTGCAGCTCGCAGAGCATTTTTTCGTCTATCGCGGTTAAAATTTCGTCTTTATCCGTCAGGTCGCTGCTTTTGATGAAATTTTCCATATTTTCGAGCAGCGCGCGAACGTCGTTTTTGATCTCGTCTTTTTGCGCGTAAATTTGCCGCTCGATCTGCTCTTTTTCGTAGATTAGGCGGTGGATATACTGCTCTTTTGCTTCGCTGAGCGCGTCGCCCGCGCTTTGGATGAGGTTGGCGACGTTTTGGCGGTTTAGCAGATCCTCGCTCTTTAGCGCCTCGCAAATTTGCTCGAATTCTTTAGCTAGAGCCGCGTTTGCGTCGCCGCCTTTTGCGCTTTTGACGCTTTTTCTAAACTCGCTTAGCGCAAATTCCCTGATCAAAACGGAAATTTGCGGGTCGTTTTTGTTCTCTTTTATGGTTTGTATGAAGACTAAATTTTGCATAAAAGTCCTTATAATACGTATTTGCAAACGCGTCTTAGCGCGGAAAAAATTTCTAATCGCTCCTCGTTAGAATTAACCAAAACGCTTAGATTGTAGCTTTTGTATTTACTCTCTTTGCTCGATTTTGACGGCGTTATCTTGTGCTGCCTTTCGCCTACGACGCTCTGCGCGATAGCTTGGGCATCGTCGCTTTCTTCGATGATGATTTTGTATTCCCAGAAATTTGGGTACGAGATTTGGGGTTCTTTATTTAGATCGCACGTAGTCGCCACTTTTGCCTCCGCTTTTACTTTCTAGTTTTATATCCGTTATTTGCATAGTTTTATCTATCGCTTTTATCATGTCGTAGATCGTTAGAAGTCCGATGCTAACGCCCGTTAACGCCTCCATCTCGACGCCGGTTTTACCGTCTATCTTGACGCTAACGGTTAGCTTATAAGCGCAGATATCAGCTAACTCCTCGATGTCGCAGTTTATGCCGCTAATTAGCAGCGGGTGGCACATCGGGATGAGTTCGCTCGTCTTTTTTGCGCCCATTATCGCGCCTACGACGGCGGTTTGCAGGACCGGGCCTTTTTTGCCGGTGTTGTTTTTGATCGCGTCAAAGGCTTCGCGCGACATTTTTATTATGCCGCTTGCTACGGCTATGCGCGTAGTTACGCCCTTGTCGCTTACGTCGACCATTTTGGGGCGGTCGTTTTCGTCTATGTGAGTTAGCATTTTCGTCCTTTTGCCTAAAGCGCTAAATTTAATTAAATTTGAGCTAGGCGGAGTAAATTTATGAGAAAGATTATAACTAAAAAAGCTTAATTAATAAGACAAAAACGCCCCGGCAGGGGGAGCCGAGGCGCCGTTACAAAAAGGAGGTTTTCTTGTCGGACGCGCAAATCATACCAAAAAGGTCTAAATTTTATCCCAATTTTTCGTAAATATATTATTCCTTGCTTTTTGCATAGGCCAGGGCACCTGATTTTAGGCGTTTTAGCCCCTCTAGCACGCGCGATCTTTGCGTGGCGATATTAAGGCGCAAGAAGCATTTTTCCGCGCCTCTATACGCGTTGCCGTCGTTTAGCCAAAGGCCCGCTTTTTGGCGTAAAAATTTATGAAAATCGCTCGCGTCGTCGCAAATTTCGCGGCAATCAAGCCAGAGCAGATACGTGGCGTCCTGCTCCACGAGCCTAATCTGCGGCAGTTCGTTTGCTCTACGTATTCGCGCATCTGCTCGAGCCACGCTTCTCCCCGCTCAAACGCCGCGATCGCCGCGATGCAAGAAAACGCGTTACCCTCGCCGACCTCGTCGTCGTTGATGGCTTTTGCCATTTTGGCGCGCAGTTTCGGGTTCGGTACTACGGCGGCGGAGCTTTGCAAACCGGCGATGTTAAAGGCTTTGGTCGGCGAAACGCAGGTGATTGAGATGTTTTTGCAAGTCTCGCTCGCGCGGATAAACGGCACGTAGTTTTTGCTGGGGCTCGTTATGTCGCAGTGAATCTCGTCAGATATTACCAAAACGCCGTGTTTAGCGCATAGTTCGCCGATTTTGGCTAGTTTTTCCTCGCTCCAAATTTTGCCGACAGGATTGTGCGGGTTACAAAGGATAAACATCGTCGTTAGCGGGTCGGCGAGCTTTTCTTCGAGGTCTGCAAAGTCGATATCGTAGCCACGCCCGTCGTACGCTAGTTCGTTTGCGAGCGCGACTCTGCCGTTGTTTTCGATACTGCGGTAAAAGACGTGATAGACAGGACTTTGGATCACGATTTTATCGCCCACGCTCGTAAATTTGCGCACGGCGGAGCTGATGAT
>CAUQRE010000209.1:0-3294 GCA_963520315.1 uncultured Campylobacter sp.
CACGTGCTTATAGGCTGCGGCGTGGATCGCGATCTGCGGTTTAAACTCCTCAAAAACCGCGCGTAAATCCGCTTCGTTTACGATATTTATCATCTTGCTCACGGTTTTGTCGCTGTGGGTTATCTCGCCGATTTTATAGAGATTAAACTCGCTGTGATCGATCATTATTAGCTTGCTAACGCCAAATTTCAAGCACTGCTTGCAAATTTCGCTACCGATACTGCCGCCGGCTCCCGTGACCAAAACGACCTTACCGCCCAAAAATTTCTCCACCGCGCTGCTATCTAGGTCTTTTGGCTTTCTAGCTAGCAGATCCTCGATCGAGATATCTTTGATCGCGTCCTTGCCCGTACCAAACATAGAGAAAATCTTGATATCGCGGATACCGTAAGCCGTCAGCTCGTCAAAAAGCTCGGCTAGCTCGTCTTGACCCAGAGCTAGCGCGATGATAGCGGTTTTTACGTTGTACTCTTTGATCAAATTTGCGATTTCGCTCTTTGGCTGCACTAAAAATCCGTCGCAGTAAGTGCCGACTAGATCGCTCCTGCCGTCTACCACGCCTACCGCATATAGATCGATATAGCCCTGCCTAAGCCCTTTTAAAACGTGAAGCGCCTTTGACGTAGCGCCGATAACGACGCAAGGCTCGCCCGTGTGCGGCTTTTTAGAAAAGTCTAAAAACATACGCTTGGCGATTCTTAAATTTCCGATTAACAGGCACGAGATAACGGCGTCGATAAAAATCACGCTTCGAGGAAACGGGTTAAAAACCGCGGGCATCGCAAAATAAACTATCCAAAAGCAGACGATCGCGCAAAGATGAACGAGGAAAATTTTCCTAGCTTCGTTTAGTCCGAAAAATCTCCACGGCACCTTGTAAATTTTAAAAAGCCACATGAAAAATAGCTTTAAAACCACCATCGTAGCGCAGCCCGCGACCAGTCCGCCTCTAAAATAATCAGGCAGCACGCCGCTAAATCTAAGCAAATACGCCAGATAAAACGACGCGACAAATATCGCGACGTCAAAACCCAGGAAAAACGCAAGCCGCTTTAGCTTCGTCGCCTTAAACATTTATAAATTTTCCTTTACGATTTTTACTACTCGCGCAAATTCCTCGTCTCGCATCGCCGTGCCGCTAGGCAGGCAGATACCGCGCGCAAACATCTCCTCGCTAGTGCCGTCCGTGAACGCTAGCGCCCCCTCAAATACCGGCTGCATATGCATCGGCTTCCAAAGCGGACGGCTTTCTATATTTTCCTTCGCAAGCGCCTCTATCACGCGTAGATGCGCGCCTTTTTCTTTAAACAGCGCGGTCGTTAGCCAGCGGTTGCCGCGGGAATTTGCTATCTCGGGCATAAACTCAAGCCCCTGAAGCTCTTTTTTGTACTTTTCAAAAATTTCGCGTTTTTTTATCACGCGCTGCTCGAGCACCTCCATCTGCGCCGTTCCGATCGCGCCTAGGACGTTGCTTAGGCGGTAGTTGTAGCCGTAGTCTTTGTGCTCGTAGTGCAAAAACGGCTCTCTAGCTTGAGTGCTATAAAATCTCGCCTTCTCGACGAGCTCTTTTTCGCCCACCAGCATGCCGCCGCCGCTTGTGGTGATGATTTTGTTACCGTTAAAGCTATATGCGCCAAGCCTCCCGAACGTACCCAGCGCTTTGCCGCTTAAAAATCCGCCCAGCGCCTCGGCCGCATCCTCGACGACGGCGATATTTTCCCGCTCGCAGATCTCGCAGATCTCTTTCATCTTTGCCGCCTGACCGTAAAGGTGCGTGACGACGAGCGCTTTTGGCTTTTTAGGCGAATTTGCGATCGCCTTTTTTAGTAGCTCGGGGCTTAGATTCCAGCTTTCGTCGCTATCTATAAAAACAGGCGTAGCGCCTTGATAAAGTATCGGGCTAACGGACGCCATAAAGGTAAACGTAGAGGCTAGCACGACGTCGCCAGCGCCGATACCTAGCACCCTTAGCGCCAAGTGGATCGCCGACGTGCCCGAATTTAGCGCCAATGCATCTGGCGCGCCCGCGTAGCTTGAGACGCTCGCTTCAAATTTATTCACGTATTCGCCAAGCGGCGCGATATAGTTGCTCTTAAAAACCTCGTTTATGTACTCTTGCTCTTTGCCGCTCATGTGCGGCGGACTTAGGAAAATTCTTTGCATTATTATCCCTTAAAGAAATTTACGCATTGTAGCACTTAAAATCTAAATATTTTTATAAAAACTCGTTTAAAGTCGCTTTTGGGGCGTAGAAAGTGGGGATTTTGTTAAATTTTGCGTCAAAATGTATTTTAAAAGGGCAAATTTGACGCCGCATGGGACTTGGCTAAATTTTATCCATTTTATAGTTTGCGACGGTTTTTATCGTTACGAGCGCAAATTTGACGAGCGATATTTTAGCTCTCAAATTTAGCTTACGCTTTGCCTAACTTTAGCGGGATTACCGTAGGCGACGACGTTATCAGGCACGTCTCTTACCACGACGCTGCCCGCTCCGATGACGCAGTTTGCGCCGATTTTTACGCACTGTATAACGCAAGATCCTATGCCTATGTGAGTGTTTGCACCAACGATCACGCCGCCGGCTAGCGCCGCGTTTGGGCTAACGTGCGCAAAATCGCCGATCTCGCAGTCATGCTCTATGATCGCGCCAGTGTTTATTATCGCACCCTCGGCTATTTGCGCGCGCGCGTTTATGACGACGTTTGGCATTACGACCGCGCCCTCGCCTATTTGCGCGCTAGCGCTTACTACCGCGCTTGGATGGATCAAATTTACTACGCCAAAGCCCGCGTTTTTTACTCTTTCTTGCAGGATGCGTCTGATTTTATTATCTCCGACAGCTACGATCACGTCAGCTTTTTCTAAGCTCGGGTCAAATTTGAGCACGTTTTTGCCGTCAAATTTAGCGTCGTCCAAAAACACGACATCGCCGTATCCGCACGCTCTAGCCACGTCCGCGACGACGGCTCCGTGTCCGCTAAAGCCGTAAACGTAAATTTTAGTTGCGGCCATTAAATTTCTCCGTCGTAGCCATGCCTTCTTTGCTCACGCCGCTTCGTTTTAAGACCTTTTGCACGGTTAAAATCGCGATTTTCGCGTCCAGCATAAAACTAAGCTCGCGAACGTATCTCGCGTCAAATTTAAACTTTTCAGCCCAGCTGATCGCGTTGCGGCCGTTTACCTGCGCTAGCCCAGTGATGCCCGGCCTCACGTCGTGGCGGGTCGCCTGCTCGGCGTCGTAAAGAGGCAGGTATTCGACCAAAAGCGGACGCGGCCCGATGAAGCTCATAT
>CAUQRE010000210.1:0-3269 GCA_963520315.1 uncultured Campylobacter sp.
TTGCCGTCCGCTCAAATTTAACCCGATTTATAAAGCTTAAATTTTGATAAAATCGCGAGACATTTTATCAAAGGAGAAAAGATGAAAAATTTAGTTTTAGCTGCAATTTTGGCGCTATTTTTTGCAGGTTGCGCAGCAAACAAACCAGCTCCGGCCGAACAAAACGCGCAGGAGTATCGCCACGCTACGCAGATAAAAGACGCTAGCTGCCAGCATCACGGCATGGCAAACGCTAGCTGCGCACAGTCTCACGCAGAGATGAAAGAGTGCCCTCATCACGGAAATCACGGAGCGGATAAAAGCCCGGGCTGCGGCGGCGATAGCGCCGAATCAAAGCCATGCCCAAAATGCGACGCAAAAGCGCAAGGCTGCGCGCAGCATAAAGAGTGCCCTCATCACGACAAAAGCCGCGCAAGCGACAAAGCGCACGCCTGTCCTCATCACAAACGCTAAAATTTAAATGTGGTCAAAGCCAAATTTGACCGCATTTTCGCTCAAATTTATGTCCGCAAAAGCGGCGCAGAGGATTAAATTTTAATTCATTTATAATTAATTTACATATTTAAAATTTGAGTTTATAATTCCTTTATTAATTTAAAGAAGAAAAAATGATAAAATACTGGATTCTTCTAAGCATAAGCATCACTCTAGAGGTGGTCGCGACTTCACTTTTAAAGCTAAGCGACGGCTTTACAAAGCCCTTGTACGCCGTTGGTTCGCTCGTTTTATTCGGGGTTTTATTCTACCTGCTTGCGATAGTTTTTAGGCATATTCCCATGGGTATCGCTTACGCTATATGGTCCGGGGCGGGCATAGTTCTCATTTCGGCGATAGCTTATTTTTTATGAGACAAAAGCTTGATTTGCCAGCAATTATCGGCATAGGCATGATAGTAGCCGGAGTGGTTGTTATAAATCTGTTTTCAAAAAGCGTTAGTCACTAAACGTATATTAAATCAAACTAGCCGTTTCTTTAAATTTGGCTAGATTTTAAGCTTACGGAGAGAAAATTGGTTTAAATTTTAAACTAGAATTTTATAAAAGTTGTAAAAACGGCGACCGTATTTTAAACTGCACCGTTAAAGGTTAATTTTATTGCAGGCAAACGCACAAATCCAGTCGCAGTCGTTTGCCTTTTTGAATTTTATTAATAATTACCCAAGCCGGTTAACCTTAGCTTGCCCAGTTCGTTTACTCGCCTAAAAGCCGCTCAAAACCAGGTACGAATTTCGTCGGCGAAAACTCGGTAATTTCATATTTTGCGATACCGTTTTTAAAAAACGGATCTTGTCCGATAATCTCGTCAAGCTCCGAGCGATCTTTAATGTTTGCCAAGATGATGCCGCCGCTACGCGGGATTTTACGCCCCGAGCAGATAAATTTATTTTCTGCGTAAAATTTATCCAAAAATGCATTGTGTTCGCTTATGAAGCTATCTACTTCGCTTAACTCTTTAACATAAGTTAAATTTACGATAAACATTTTGACTCCTTGAAAATTTAAAAGCGATTTTAAACCGCAATAATAAAAATTTAATCGCGCTGTAAAACGACTTTATTGCCTTTGGTGCCAAGCACGCGCACCTTTGAGCCCTCGGCTAAATTTCCGTCATAGCGCCACAAAGTACCTTTAAAATAAACCATACCCTCTCTGATCTCGCCCTCGCCGCTCTCGTTTAAAAAATCGTCTTTGACCTCGCTTTCGTGCTGGTTAAATTTGGCCTTTAGCGGCTTTCTGAGTGCAAAAAGCAGGACTAGCGAGGTGGTAGCGATGAGTAAAATTTGATACTCCCAAGCGATATCTACGAAAAATCCCAAAACTCCGACCGCTAAAAATCCAAGTCCGAAAAATAGCACGAAAAAGCTACCGAGCATAAATTCGAGCATGATTAGCCCCACGCCGGCAGCCAGCATCAAGTACGCGGGTATCATTTCGCCGCCCTAGCGCCCAAAAAGTCCTTTAAAACGCTTAGAGAACCGATGAGCTCGGTCGCTTCGTAAGGGACTAAAATTTTATCTTTCGAGCCGTTTTTGGCTAGCTCGTTAAAGGCTCCGACGCGGTCGCGCGCGAGCAGAAACTCAGCAGCCTTGGCGTTTTGCGCCATGCTTTCGTTTATCATATCCATCGCCTCTTTTTGAGCCGTCGCTAGCGCGATTTGCTCGTATTTTTTCGCATCGGCCATACGCTCGATGGCTTCGGCTTGCAATACTTTTTCTTGCTTTAGCGCCTCGGCGTTGCGGATGAGCGCCTCTTTTTCGGCCTGAGCTTTTAGCTCGATCGCGCGTTTTTCGCGCTCGGCTTTCATTTGTAGATTCATCGCCTCTTCGATGCCTTGAGGCACGGAGATTTCAGAGATCTCGACGCGCATGATCTTTACGCCCCAGTTATCGGCGGCGTCTCCGAGCGCTCTTTGCAATGCGGAGTTTAGGCGGTCGCGCGAGCTAAGCGTATCGTCAAGATTCATCGCGCCTATCTCGCCTCTTAGCGTCGTCATGGCTAAATTTGCGATCGCGCGCTTGTAGCTATCGACGTTATACAGGGCCATTTTGCCGTCTACGACCTTTAAAAACACGATACCGTCGACGCTGATATTTACGTTATCTTTGGTGATGACTTGCTGCTTGGTTATATCTACCAGCTGCTCTCTAACAGTGATTTGCGCGCGGATTTGATCGACAAAAGGAATGATGATGTGAAATCCGCTATCAAGCACCTTGTGAAATTTACCCAAACGCTCGACTATGTAGATATCTGACTGCGAGATGATCTTGATACCGGCTTTTAAAAACAAGACCGCGAAGGCCAGCACGACCACGGCAAATACGATAAACGGGATGCTCTCTTCCATGACTACTCCTTAAAGTATATTTTTTATCATTTTAGCCGCTTTTTGCTAAAATTTCGCCATTTTAGCGGAAAATTTTTAGTATAATTAGCCAAAATTTTAAGGATAAATCATGAAAAATATTTTATTTTTAGCCGCGGCTGCGATGATATTTGCGGGCTGTGCGACCGGCGGAAGCGCCGTAAATAACAAAAAATGCGGCAGTACGGAGGTTTTTGAAACGTGCGGCGCCGAGGTAGATAAGGAAAATTTGATCGGAGTTTACGAGGCTAAGGTGTTTTGCGACGGTTGCGGCGAAAACTCGAAAAGCACGCTAACTCTAAACGCGGACGGGACGTTTAAAATCGACACCGTTTATCAAAAAAAGATCGCGCAAAGAGAGCTACAAAACGGCATTTACGATATAGAGGGCAACACCCTAAGCG
>CAUQRE010000211.1:0-3256 GCA_963520315.1 uncultured Campylobacter sp.
CATCGAGCAGCTAAAATCAAGGCTCGCGGATAACGCAAAGGTGCAAGAGGGAGAAAAGCCTAGCGAAGAGCCAAAGGCGCTGCTAGCCGAGCTAGACGCGCTCACGGGCGAGCTTGAGCGCCTGATAGTTCGGATAAATTTAACCAACTGCACCGCAAAAGCGGACGGCAAAAGCCTAACCGAGCTAATCGCTAAGCGCGACGTACTAACGCTAAAAGCGGGCGCATTGCGGGCTTTTGCGCAGGAAGCCGCTCAAAAAGTGGAAATTTATTCGCGCAGCGAGATTAAAATTTTAAGCACGGTCGACGTCGCGGCGCTGCAAAAGCAGGTGGACGAGCTAGCTAGGCAGATCAGGCAGCTTGACACGACGCTGCAAGGCGCAAACTGGCAGACTGAGCTGATCGAAAGCTAAGGGCGTAAAATTTAAAATTTCGGGTAAGTATCGCAAGAGGCGAGCATGAAACCTTCCCTACAACGGAACTCTAGCGCTCGCGGAAACGGGCGCACCCCTTTTACGATTTATTTTCAGTAAATTTATAAGGGCAATGTGACTATGCAATGTAACTACCTAATGCTGATCTAGCGATACCCAGGGCGGGAACGGGGAAATTTAAAACGAAATTTTGATTTTAACGGCATGTTTTACGGGCTTGCCTCAAAGCCAAAGAGTAGCGGCATTTTGAGCGGGTTACGTCAAATTTTGCGCTAAATTTAACTTGGTTTTTTATTTAGTCCAAAAATAAGACTCGCTACAAGCGTATAAATTTAAAAATCAAAGCGATGCTAAATTTAACGCGCGAGGGCTTTTAAAATACGGTTTGCCAAGGCAAGATAGTAGCGCGGTAAATGCCTAAAATTAGCCGAAAAATCGTAAAGTCGCAGGGTAAATTCGCGCACAAGGGAGAAAAATGGAAAATTTATTACTAAAGCAACTTCGCGAGGCATTACCGCAGGGTATGCGCGTGCCAAGCGAGCTTGAGGCGCTTTATGCGTGGATCGAATCAAACGGCTTTTATGACGACGCGGGCGGGCGCAGACGCGGCTATCTCTATCCGCAGGATCGGCTGCAACAGAGCTGGAGCGACGATGAGCGCGAGGGCGGCACGGACATCACGTTTTTCGCCGGCGAGCCGGAGAGCGGCGACCTGGGGCTTAGCTACTGGTTTTACGGCAAAGAGCGCGAGCTAGACGCAGAGATAAAAAACAGACTTTGCGTATTTGCAAGCAGCGGCAAAGACGGCTCAATGTGCGCGCTGTGGATGGACGATGCGGGCGAAACCAAGATCGTACATATGGGTTCTGGTTCAGGCTCGACGATGACTTGCGTTTTGACTCGTAACGGGCTTGATTTTTTACGGTTGCTTGCGATAGGATACGACGAGATATGCTGGAGCGAGGCTTTTAGCTCGCCGCCAAATAGCGACGAAGACGAGCTTTTCGTACATCCAAACGAGCCGTTTAAGCAGTGGGTGCGGGAGCGCTTTAAAACGACGATCCCGCAAACGGCGCTTGAGGTCGCGACGCCTGCGGATATGGACAACGACGAACCTAGGGACGAATTTTTGATCTGGATAAGGAGCCTTTGGAAGTAAAATCAGGCGCGAGTTCGGCGGAGCTTTAGCCTTGGCGGATATGAAAGGCGGGTTTTTGACGCTTGACCCCGCCTTAAAAATACGCCTAAATTCGGCCGTAAATTTAACGCTCGGACGCGCAAAAACAAAGCCGCAACGAAGCGCAAATTTGGATTTAATCTAGCAAAGCATCAAAAATCCATAAAACACCCTGTTAATCCGCGCCTGATTAAGCGCAAAACGGCTAAATTTACGGGCACACATCCAAGCTTATTTAAATTTAGAGCGACTAAATTTAATGCCGTGGAGCGCTTCTTGCCAATCCTGGCGCTTGGCTTAAACTCGCAAATTTAAACGACTCAAAATAAATCCAAAAATCCGCAACCAAGCGTAACTCTCGCCCTACCGCCGCTAGGCCCGCAATCTCCTAACCGCCGAACCGGCCAGTTTACCTTTTGCTAGCTTTTTATCCTTGCGGATAAATGCCCCTTGCTTAAGCGGTTGCTTTATGAAGGCTATCTTGGGCGATAAATTTAGCGCTTCTTAGGCTTTGCCGCGAATTTATCCAAAAGAACTTTTTATAACCGCGCGCCAAGCTTTCGCAAATGCCATTTAAAGCGCCCTTGTTTCTTCAAAGCTATATTTTGTCGGCGTCTAAATTCTCGCAAACGCTTCGCGCCTCACGGCAAGCGCGAGACGGTATCTTGTCTAAAATTCCAAAATTATTTCATCTTCCAAAAAGCGGCCTTACGAAGCATAAATATAAAATCTCCGTTTATAAAACGACCTCAACCGCGTAAATATCGTCAAATTTGACCCTCGTTTTTACCACAGTTAGGCTTTTATCTATCAAATTTACGTTTGAGACTAGGCCCTCTATGCTCACGTAGCCTTGCCCGTCGTGATAGGTGATTTTTACCTTGTCGGCGGGCTTTAGTTTGCTTATTTTATTTAGGATTTCTTCTATTTTTGATTCGTCCAGATCTAGCTTTTCGCTCTTTTCTCGCTCCTGCGCTTTTAGGGCTTTTTCTAGAGTGGAGAGGGGATTAAACGAGCTAAAGATTTTGGCTCTGTCCTTATTCACCGCTTTTGTGCCCTCCTATCTTTTTGTTTCTATCTCGTCCGGTGGCCTCCGGCAGCAGGTCGATGGCCCTTAGGATGGAGTTTTTGCCGTATTTTTCTTTTATCTGATTTAGGGTTTTTAGTACCGTTTTTTCTTTTGCATTTTCTTCTTCAAAGAGGCTTCTTTCGGTTTTGCTCTCTTTTACGACGTCGTTTGCCGATATGCCGATTTGCCTGATGAGGCCTGTGTTTTTTATCTTTTTTAGATATAGCTCCTGCGCTGCGTCCATGAGTACGCTGGCGATATTGCTAGGCGTTTTAAACCTTACCGTAGCTCTTTGTGCGGGCTCGTTTTTGCCCGCGAATTTGATATTTATCGTGAGCCCGCTAGCCCGCACTTCCTCGTTTATCATCTTTAGAGCCAGCCTATCGGTCATCTCTTTTAGCACGATTAGAGCCTCTAGCCTCTCGTAGTCTCTAGGTAAAATTTCCGAGCTAAAGTATGACCTAGTCGAGGGTTTATAGGCCTTGATGTCGGCTATAGTGGTGGGCTCGATACCATTTGCGTGATCTAGCGCGATGTAGGCGTCGATACCAAACACCTTTTCAAGCAGGTTAAATGG
>CAUQRE010000212.1:0-3253 GCA_963520315.1 uncultured Campylobacter sp.
AAGATAACTACAAACTCTCGCCCCTAGCCTACGCTATAGAAAACAACTCTACAAAGACCGCTAAGTTCTTGCTTGATAGCGGGGTTAAATTTGATGAAGTAAAGGCAGTGCAGTACTACATAGATCCTCCGTTTTATAACAACATCGAAAAGCTTATCATAGACGGAGACGACGTAAAGATAGTATTTCGAGATAATTACCAAGTCAATAAAGAATCCAAAGACGTAAACGATCCGATAGGATATATAGTAACCCATAACTACGTAGAGATGACCGAACTTGCCCTTGCTAGCGGGTATAGACCGAAACTAGACGATCATCCTAATACGTTTTTTCACGGACTAAGGGACGATTCTGATTTTATGCGCTCTTTGTATATCTTGCTAGATACTATACCAAACTACGAACCCATGCTAGAGCTTCTTTTAAAATACGACGTCGTAGGACAACCCACGAAAGAGGAGCTAAAGAAGGCGTATGAGGAGTGCTATAAAAAGCGCAAGGGATTAATTGATTATAAAGAAAACTATATCTATAAAATGAATAAAGGTATAGACGAGGAAGGCGAAGCGAGGTTACGCAAAAACAAGAAATATCAGCACTTATGTACCGAGTGCTTATATCATGAAGGTCTTTTACAATACAAACCAAAGCCGATAGACCCGAAAAAGATAGAAGAATTTGACAAAGATATAAATTTCTATAATCCGCATTGCCCCGATGAAAATGCTACATTTAAAGATATTAGGGCTTTTATCAAATGGGCAAATGAAATAGAAAAGCAAGACGGGATAAATAGCGCTATAGGTAGAGGCAAAAAGGGCATGGCTCAGGTGATTTACATAGATAGCAACCGAAGTAAATCAGACTCAAACTCAAATTTACAAAGCAAATAGATAAAAGGAGATAAAATGTCAGGGGAAAATTTAAAGCAGCAAAACGCGCCCAAAACGGCGGAGGTCACCGCTGGGCGCGGGAGATTTGACTCCGCGGTTTAAGTAGCGGGGGGCGCCAACTAGAAGTGGCTTGCCGTCAAATTTAGCTTAACGGTCTAAGTTTAGCCTTGTAGCAAGGCGCGGCTAAATCCGCTAAATCCGCAAAATTTACGATCTACGCTCGGCTGAGGCTAAATCGCTTGGGCTCGTCGTGCGTAAATTTAAACCCAGTCTTTTAACTTTGCTCGGCGCAAATTTAGCTTTATTTATCCGCGCTTTTGCTAGCTTTTTTGGCTTCTAAAAACTCCTCGTAGCGGCGGTCGATGATAGCCTTGATCTCGGCATAGTTTTGCGGCGAGTTTTCTATGTAAAAATAGGCGTTGTCGAAGTTTTTATCGCCGAATTTGCGCGCGACGAAATCGTCGTAATCTTGCAAATACCAGCCGTGCGTTTTAGCAAATTTCGTGCGGTCCGTGGTGTAGTATGCCTTCGCAAAGGCCTTGCCCGCGGTATTTAGCTCGTCGCTGCCTAGCACGCCGTCCATGGCGCCAAAGAAATACCCGCGATAATCAAAGCTATCGTCCATCCGCGCTATATCGTCCGCGAAATCCGCCGCGAAGTTCTTGGAGTAGAGCTTGCGCTCCATGCACCAGCGGAAGAAAAACGCGATGTGCGTCGCACCGTTTTCCTGCGGGATATCGGTCGGCGCATTTTTCGCGCCCCAGTGCCATTTTGCCTTGTCGTAGGTCACGTAAGCCATTTCGTCCTCCTTTAAAATCGGCGTATTTTACTAAATTTAGCTTTGCTTTAGCGCAAATTCGCGCCCGTCGCGGGCAAATTTAGCGCTTGATTATCGCAACCAAAAAGTATATAATGCCGCCTCTATTTCAAAGGAGAAAAAATGAGCGAGAAAAATTTACAAATTTTAGGCTGGATAGGCACGTGCTTGTCGGTCATTATGTATATTTCCTACATCCCGCAGATAATGGGCAACCTCGAAGGCAACAAAACGCCTTTTATCCAGCCTCTAGCCGCAGCGATAAACTGCACGATCTGGACTAGCTACGGCTTGCTAAAAGCTAAAAGAGACTACCCGTTAGCGGCTGCGAATTTACCCGGCATCATCTTTGGTCTTTTGGCGACGATAACGGCGTTTTAAAGGACAAAGGCTGCTAAATTTGTCGATACGGCGAAGTTAAATTTGATATTTTTGACGCGAGTTTTGGTGGCTCAAATTTGTAAATTTGAAGTTAAATTTAAATGAAATTTTTCTGAATCGTTTTGCCGTATTTTTAATATCTTGATTTTCTTGTTAAGAGAGGGGCTTGAATTGCGCTCCGCCTCTGCTTCATTCTTTACATTCGCAGCTTTTGGGTAAGCGGTTGCGAGTGTAGCAACGGTAGCGAATGCAGTGAAGCTAAGTAAAAGAGCTCCCTTTTGTATCTGCCTTTCTCTTTTTCTTGGGTAGCGGAAGGGGTTTCTACTTACGGTCTGCTTGCAGCTACGAGCGAAGCGAAGTAGAGCGTCGCTCCTTCCGCCCCCAAACCCCCACCATCCCCACTGCACGTGAGATGTTGCTGCACTTCGTGCAGGTCTAAATTCGGCGCTAACGCGCTACGTATTCAAATTTACGTTTTCGCGATGCGGGTCTCGGTAACTCAAATTTGCAAATTTGAAGTCAAAATTTAAATGCAAAAAGTTAAGGCGTAGTATTTTTTCTTTAGACGAGGCGGAAATGAGCCGAGCGAGGGCGCATACAAGTAGTATGTAACCGAGCTTCGGCGAAATTTCCAACGAAGTATAAACCAAAAAGACAAGCCGCCGTTATTGCTCCGCGATTTGCACCTTTTTCTTGCACTTCACGCACTCGTGAAACGTCCCCTTTTTGAGCTCTTTTTTGATCATATCGCCGCCGCATTCGTCGCATTTTTCGGCGACCGGCTCGTAGTTTGAGACGAAGTCGCATTTGGGGTAGTTTGCGCAGCCGTAAAATTTGCCCCTACGGCTAAATCTCTCCACGACGTCGCCGCCACATTTTGGACATGGTACGTCGATCTTTTTGAGCTCTTTTTTCGGCTTTGCCGCAGCTTCGCCTTCTTGCGCGCCTTGATCAGCCTTGGCGATATTGCGCGAGTATTTGCACTTAGGGAAATTTCCGCACGCGATAAACTCGCCGTAGCGTCCCTTTCGCAGTAGCAGTTCGCCGCCGCACTCGGGGCATTTTTCTCCGATGGGAACGGCGACTTTTTGACTTTTTATGCCCGTTTTGCCGGCTGAGATTTTATCCATAAACGGATGATAAAAATCGCTCAAAAGCT
>CAUQRE010000213.1:0-3250 GCA_963520315.1 uncultured Campylobacter sp.
GGATAAACTAGCCAAATTTTAAAATTTAGCTCCGCGGCGAGCAGCCATATTCTTTTATCGAAGCCTATGAAAGCAGCGTTAGCTTTTGCGTTTTAATTTTATCGTTTAGGCGCAGCAGGGCTTCAAATTTAATTAAAATTTTGCAAAATTTTAAAATTCCGCCCGCTCTTATGCTTTTTTAAAGCAAAATTCTATAAAATACCGCTTCCGCAATGGGCTATCGTCTAATGGCAGGACAACAAACTCTGGATTTGTGAATATAGGTTCGACCCCTATTAGCCCATCCACTTAAATTTTTAATCCCCTTTATCATAGCTAGCGTTTGAAATTAATTTGCGCGTCATTTTTGCAGATCATGGCAGCATTTGCCTGCTAAAGCAAATTGCGCCAAGCCATAAATAGGCAAAATTTTATCGAGCTAATAAGTAAGTTGCCGCTTTGAAGCGGCGGATTATTTGATTTTTTCTTTGCCTTTGTAAGTGGCGATGCTTTGATACGAGCCATCCTTTTTAAACGCTACCACATCATAGACCTCGGGCTGTGAGCCTTGCTCCATACCTGGCGCTTCTAGCGGCATTCCAGGTACTGCTATGCCGATAACGTCTTTAGGCTTATTTTTTAGTAGCGTGCGGATCTCACCTGCTGGCATATGTCCTTCGACTACATACCCGTCTATGATCGCGGTGTGGCAGCTAGCGAGCTCCAGCGGAAGCCCAAGCTCATTCTTCTTCTGGATAAGCGGCTCGTCGGCCAGTGAAATCATCTCGACTTCAAAGCCATTTTGCTCCATATATTTTGCCCAGTTGTGACAACAGCCGCAGCTCTCGCCGTGATAGACCTTGATGTGTTCGCCCGCCACCGCATAGCTACCTAATGCCGCTAAAAGCGCACCTACAAATAAAATTTTCTTCATATTTTACTCCAGTGATTAAAAGTCCTCGATTATACAATATGTATAGTAAATTTTTAAGAGCGAACCATATAACTCTAAGATTAAATTTGACGAAGCAGAGCCGCTCGTAAGCCGAAATTTTACGAAATTTTAAAATTTCGGCGTCGCGGATAAGTTAGTTATAGGCACTGAGACAGTGCTGATTTGATAGCGGATTTTGATACGTAGCCTTCCGAGTCGCTGGTAAGTGATACGTCGCAGCCTGGCTTATAGTTTTTCCAGGTGTAGATATTGCCATTGTCTTCGGTTGTTTTGATGGAGTCTGGCTGTTTATTCCATGCAGAAATTACTTGATTGATATGAAATGCATCGCTGCGATCTTTCGGCGCATTAGTCATACCTGTGCTATCGGGCAAGGTCGTTTCGACCATATCAGTGGTGCCTGCGGTGGAGACCTCTTGGACTTTATCATTTACGCCGCCGATATTTGTTTTGCTGCTTTGGGATTTTGTTTGATTGCGTACTCCGCTTGGTTCGTTGGATATATTCCAGTTGGAACAACCGATAAAAAATACCGCTGCTACGAGCGCAGCTATTAAATTTCTCATAAAATTCTCCTTCAAAAATTTCGTTGCGATAGTAGCACATTTATCTTTAGTTTAAAATAAATCCGAGCCCTTGAAATTTGAAATTTCGTAGGAATTTTGCGAGGCGTTTCAGTAGGAATTTATAAAATTTCGGATAATATTCAAAGTTTCATACCAAACGGGCTTTTAAATTTTGCACGGCAAATGCCTTTTTGGCTACCAAATTTTAAAGGATTTTTGATGTATGCTATCATCAAACACGGCGGCAAGCAGTATAAGGTCGAAGAGGGTAACTACCTAAATTTAGACCATTTTAATGCTGAGCCGAAAGCAAAGCTCGAGCTTAGCGAAGTTTTAGCGCTAAACGACGGCGAGTTAAAGGTAGGAGCACCGTTCGTAAAGGGTGCCAAGGTGGTTTTGGAAGTCGTTTGCGAAGGCAAGGATAAAAAAGTCGTTATCTTTAAAAAACGCAGACGCAAAGATTCAAAAGTAAAACGCGGCTTCAGACGCCAATACACCCGCGTCAAAGTCGTTTCGATTAACGCATAAAGGATAGGAAATGGCACACAAAAAAGGTCAAGGCTCAACCCAAAATAATAGAGATAGTATCGGACGCCGCTTGGGCGTCAAAAAATTCGGCGGCGAGTTCGTTCGCGCGGGCAACATCATCATCCGCCAGCGCGGCACCGCGACGCACCCGGGCTGCAACGTAGGCATGGGCAGCGATCACACGATTTTCGCGCTGATCGACGGCGTCGTAAAATTTGAGCGAAAAGATAAAAATCGCAAAAAAGTATCGGTTTATCCGGCTGCGTAAGCATCGCTAAAATCTTCGGGGGCGCAAGCCCCTCTTTTAAAATTTCATCCGTTTAAAAATTATCTTCAACTCATTTGGCTATAATTGCCGTTTTAAATTTAAGGATAGCTATGTTCATAGACAGCGTAAAATTTAGCGTCAAATCAGGGGACGGCGGCGCAGGTTGCGTCAGCTTCCGCCGCGAAAAATTCGTCATCTCGGGCGGCTCCGACGGCGGCGACGGCGGCGACGGCGGCGACGTGTATTTCAAAGTCGATAAAAACTCCCACACCCTCTCATCCTACAAGGGAAAACGTGAGTTTAAAGCGCAAAACGGCGCGCCCGGTGAGGGTCGCAAAAAGACTGGCAAAAGCGGCGAGGATCTCTATCTCATCGTCCCTCCTGGCACTAGCGTTTACGACGAAGATAGCGGCGAGCTGGTACTTGATATGCTAAATGACGGAGAGACGAAGCTGTTTTTAAAAGGCGGCAAAGGCGGGCTTGGCAACGTGCATTTTAAAAGCTCGATCAATCAAGCCCCCGAATACGCGCAAAACGCGCGAGGTGCGGCTGGAGCTAAAACTCATCGCCGACGTGGGGCTCGTAGGCTTTCCAAACGTTGGTAAAAGCACGCTGATTTCGACCGTCTCAAACGCCAAACCCCAGATCGCAAACTATGAGTTTACCACGCTCACGCCAAAGCTCGGTCTCGTTGAGGTCGACGAATATAGCGGCTTTGTGATGGCCGATATTCCGGGCATTATCGAGGGAGCTAGCGAGGGGCGCGGGCTTGGCGTGCAGTTTTTAAAGCATGTCGAGCGCACGAAAATTTTACTTTTTATGCTTGATCTTGCGAATTACCGTAGCCTTGAGGAGCAGTTTGACGCGCTGCGGGCCGAGACGGCGAAATTTTCAGGCGAGCTTGCAAAAAGAGACTACGCGATCGCCCTAACTCGCGCGGACGCGGCTGAAAAT
>CAUQRE010000214.1:0-3248 GCA_963520315.1 uncultured Campylobacter sp.
GTTAAAGTCCTTAAACTCGAGTAGATAAACGTTTGCGGTTATGCCGTCCTCGGTATCTTTGAAATTTGAGCTAACCGCCAAAAACGGGCTATCTAGATAAAAAACGTCGTCTCTATAAAATAGCGTAGACTCGCTGTTTAAAAACTTAACGCGCTCAAGTAAAATTTCATCAAACAGCCTGTCGATCCAGACGATGTTTTTGGAGAGGTCTAGTAGCGCTTCCTCGGAGCTATCCTTGGCGCTTTGTTTAGGTATCTCTATATTTTTCGCGCGTAAAATTATTTTTTTATCGAGTTTTATATATAATTGCTCTATTTTAAAGTCGCCCGCGTCGATATTTTCTATCTCGACGCCGTGTTTTAGGACGGCTATAAAAATGACGAATATCAAAACCGCGGGGATCAAAATGCGCCAAATTTTCTTCATTATCAGCGAGATGATTTTCATATTTTTTCTGAGCTTTCTTGTTTATCTTAGCCGCCCGGTGAGCGTGAGCGAGGTCATTTTCGTGCCTCAGGGCAGTACGCTTGGGATTATATCATATCTAAGCGAAAAAAATACGGACGCAAATAAATTAGACGCGGTGATGTTGCGCGCTATGGGGCGCGTGCATGCTGGCTGGATAGACCTGGGCGCGGCAAAGCTTTGCAAGATTTATTTTTTATATAAACTCACGACCGCAAAAGCGGCTCTAACGCAAATAACGCTGATTCCCGGCGAAACGACGGCCGTATTTTTACAAGAGATCGCAAAAAAGCTAAATTTAAGCGAGGCGAAGCTAAATGAATTTTACTTTAAATTTGCACCGCTGGAGGACGGCTTTTTAGTACCCGAAACCTACAAAGTGCCGCTTGGCGTGAATGAAGAACAACTAGCGGCGCATCTAGTAAATTTATCTAAAAAATCCCACGAAAAAACGGCTAAAGAGCTACTCGGTAACTACGACGAAAAGCGCTGGAGCGAGTACCTCGTGACGGCCTCGGTCGTGCAAAAAGAGGCCGCAAACGAGGATGAGATGCCTCTTGTGGCCTCCGTTATCCAAAACCGCCTAAAAAAGGGCATGAAGCTGCAAATGGACGGTACGCTAAACTACGGACTCTACTCGCACGAGACGGTTACGGCCGAGCGCATACGAACCGATAAAAGCAAATTTAACACCTATCTAAACGAAGGCCTGCCGCCAAGTCCCGTCTGCACTGTGAGTCTAGCGGCGATACGGGCGGCGATAAAGCCGGCGCAGAGCGAGTTTTTGTACTTCGTTCGCGATAAAAAGACGGGCAAGCATAAATTTAGCGCGACGTACGAGGAGCACGTAGGCGCGATAAACTCCCAAAAATAGCCCGCCAAAAAGGCGTTTTAATATAAATTTGGATAAGATTTTGCGAAATTTAATTAGGAGGAAAGATGAGCGACATCGTTTATACTAGAACCGACGAATCTCCGCTGTTTACGAGTTATTCGCTATTTCCGATCCTGCAGGCGTTTTTGCGCGCGGGCGGCATAGAGATAGAGCAGGCCGACATCGGCTTAGCCGCGCGGATCATCGCCGCTTTTAACGACAAGCTGCCGCCCGATCTGCGAGTGAGCGACGACCTTGAGATGCTGCGAAATTTGACGCAAGAAAAGCGCGCTAATATAATTAAGCTGCCAAATATCTCGGCAAGCTTGCCTCAGCTAAACGCCGCTATCATGGAGCTTCGCGCTAAGGGCTACGATCTGCCCCCGTACCCGTCCGAGCCAAAAACGTCAGAGGAAAAAGACGCAGCCGCCAGATACGCCAAAGTGCTAGGAAGCGCGGTAAATCCGGTGCTGCGCGAGGGCAACTCCGACCGCAGATGCGTCGGTGCGGTAAAACGCTATGCCCGCGAAAACCCGTATAAAATCACCCCTTTTGAAAAAGATAGCAAAACCGAAGTCGCCTATATGAAAGGCGGAGATTTTTACTCCTCCGAGCGCTCGATCAGCTTTGAAACGGATGAAAAATTACGCGTGGAGTTTATCTCAAAAAGCGGCGAAAAACGCGTGCTAAAAGAAAATTTAAGCGTGCAAAAAGGCGACGTAATCGACGCTAGCTCTATGAGCGCGAGAACTAGACGTCTTTATAAAGGAGCAAATCGCGGACGCGAAAGCAAAAAATTTGCTCTTTAGCGTGCATCTAAAAGCCTCGATGATGAAGGTGAGCGATCCCGTGATTTTCGGGCATTTCGTGAAGATTTTTTTTGCGGAGGTTTTTGAGGAGTTTGCAGGCGAGCTAAAAAGCGTAAACGTCAGCGAAAACAACGGATTAAAAGACCTTTTTGCACGGATTTTAAATTTGCCGCAAGCAACGCAGGAAAAAATCAAAGCCAAATTTGAGGAAATTTACGCCGCAAGGCCAAATTTAGCGATGGTAAACTCGGCTGCGGGCATCACGAATTTACACGTACCTAGCGACGTTATCATCGACGCTTCTATGCCTGCTATGATAAAAAACGGCGGTAAAATGTGGGACAAAGATGGCATAGCCAGGCAAACCAAAGCCGTGATACCCGATAAAACCTACGCCGTGGTTTATGAAGCAGCGATCGCGGATATCAAGGCAAACGGCGCGCTAGATCCCGCTAAAATCGGCAGCGTCTCAAACGTCGGACTGATGGCTAAAAAGGCCGAGGAGTACGGCAGTCACGATAAGACATTTGTGATGAGCGAAGTGGGCGAGGCGCGCGTGCTAAATGAAAAAGGCGAAATTTTATTTAAATTTGAGCTAGAAAAGGGCGATATATTTAGGATGACGCAGGCTAAAGACGTCGCCGTGCGAAACTGGGTCGAGCTGGCGCTAAAACGCGCGAAAATCACGGGACAAAAGGCGATATTTTGGCTGGACGAAAACAGGGCTCACGACCGAGAAATCCTAAAAAAAGTAAGAGTGCAGCTAGCAAGCGCCGATACTAGCGGGCTTGATATAGAGATCATGTCTCCCGCGGCTGCTTGCAAAAAGTCGCTTGAGATCATGAGGCGCGGCGAGGACTGTATCAGTGTCACGGGCAACGTCCTGCGCGACTATCTGACCGATCTTTTTCCGATCTTGGAGCTTGAAACCAGCGCTAAGATGCTCTCTATCGTGCCTCTACTAGAGGGCGGAAGTATCTTTGAGACGGGAGCGGGAGGTAGCGCGCCGAGGCTAGCCGAACAGCTGCTGGAGCAAAATCACCTAAGCTGGGATAGCCTTGGCGAGTTTTTGGCTCTGGGCGCTAGTCTCGAGCAGTTAG
>CAUQRE010000215.1:0-3226 GCA_963520315.1 uncultured Campylobacter sp.
ACGGAAGCGGCGTGGCGCAGGACGGCAAAAAAGCCGCCGAGCTTTACGCAAAAGCGTGCGATATGGGTGATGAAGCGGGTTGCTCAAATTTGGGCTTTGCCTACGCGAACGGACGCGGCGTGAAGCAAGACTACGCAAAAGCTAGCGAATTTTACGCCAAGGCCTGCGACATGGGCAACGGAGGCGGATGCTACGATCTAGGCAACCTATACGCGCAGGGACGAGGCGTCAAAGAGGACGCAAACGCAGCCGAAAAATACCTCAAAAAAGCGTACGAAATGAAGCCCGAGCTAGCCTGCGGCCGCTATAAAGAATTGACTCAAAAATAATACTGGCCGCCTTTGCGCGGCAAATTTGACTCGGTAAATTTGATAGAAAAAAGCGCATGTCTAAGAGATACGACGCGCGCAAGGATTAAATTTAACTAATTTTCTAAAATTAGAGATTTAAAAAAGAGCGACAAGCTCCCTCCGCGTAAAAAGTCGGCAAATCGCCGACTTTATCAAATTTAGCTCCGTAAATTTAGAGCATAAAAAACGCTATAACGCACACGGCTATCGCCATCGCCGGAGCCGTTCGCTTGGCTATCTCGACCGGGCTAACCATAGCAAGACCGGCGCACACGATCGCTGCACCCGCGATAGGAGACGACGAGCGGCCTAGCGCGCCCGAGATAGCAGCGGCCATGCCTAGTTTATCTTGCGCGAAGCCAAGATCTGCGGCGTGAACGGTGATAGCTTGATTAAACGCCATAGTAGCCGCATCCCCAGAGCCCGTAACCGTACCCATGAGATACGGCACAAAAGTACCGCCGTAGCGCACAAACTCCTGAGAGTGTTTTAGCCACTCGGTGACTGCGCCGATCGCGCCGCACGCCTGTAGACCCGCGACGAAAACGCCCGCAGCGATGATGATACCCATAACCTCGGCGTAGGCGCTACCCATACCATTAAAAAACTCTTTGGTGATCTTTTCAGGGCTCGTCCACGTGATGAAAACCGCGATGATAGCGCCAAGGATCATAGCCTCGGCCACGCCCATATTCATCCAGCCAAAATACTTAATCGCCACAAAAAGACCGTAATGATCGCCGAAAAATTTCTCGACGCTAACGTCTCGCGGATCGCCTAGTACCGCTACGATACTATTTAAATTCGTCAAGAAAAAATCTCTAGCGTAGCTACTTATTACCGCACCTACGACGAGTATAACTAGCGGGATGAGAGGCGCTAAAGCAAAGAGCAAATTTACCTTCGTCTGCGTCACTTCAGCCGCGCTACCTGTAGATTTAGGCGAAAAATCCTGTCCTTTTTGATAATCTTTAAGGACGATTGCCGTCACGCTAAGCACGATCAAGACGACGATACCAGCGGCAACGGCGTTTGGAAACTGCACGCCGATGACGTCTTGGACGGTGTAGGCTTCGTTGGTCTTTTTTACCATGTCGGTTACGAAGATATTGTGCGCGGAGCCCGGGCTTAGCACGCCGCCAAACGTACCTGCAAACACTGCAGCTCCCGCCATCGCAGGACGTACGCCCGACGCCATCAAAAGCGGTATCATCGTAGCCCCGACCGCAGCCGAACAGCCCGCGGCCGACGGTATGGCGATGTTGATGAGATAGGTGAGCACGAAGGTAGCCGGAATCAGCAAAAATCCGATATTTTTCATCGGCTTGGTAAGTAACAAAACCAGGTGCTGGTCGCACTTAGTCACCTTCATGACGTAAGCAAAGCCCATGCTGGCGCATATCGCCTTGATAAGGCCGGCCGAAGTCATCGACTTCGTAAAGCTCTCAAGCGCTCCGAGCGGATTTAGACAGATGACGCAGAGTACGAGTCCCACGCCGATGAGAACGGTTTTGGTCTCTCTTTTTTTGACCAATAAAAACACGACGGCGATCAAGCCTATGACCGCACAGATTAGCTTAGCAGTAGCCATTTTGTCCCCTTTCGTTTTGTGTTTTATACCTGTTTCAAATTTGACTCAAATTTGCGCTGCTTGGGTTTTGTGCGCTAGTTTCGAGTCAAATTTAATCTTTTTATTTTTGTCGCCGACCGATACTCAATCCAAATTTGAAAGCTCTTCTAAAACCGTTTCAAATTTGAAATTTGAGCCGCGAACCGAAAACGGCTAAAATTTAAAACTATCGCCGACTTTTATGAGCTCGGTTTCTTTTTGATACGCCATTTTTAAGACGGGGCTTTCATCCATGCCCATCACGGTTGCGTTTTCTCCCTTTATCCTTAGAGCCGTGCCTTCGGGTAGCGCATAGATCAGGCTTTTTTGATTTACTATCAAAAACTCCTCCAGCCTCTCCTCCCTGCTTTCGCCGTTGTGTCCAGCGATCTTGCCGCTGATGAAATGCGGATTTATCTGATGCGGGAAGATATTTAACGCGTCAAAGCTTTTTGGCATGATGATAGGCATGTCGTTTGTGGTCATTATCGTGCTTCCGGCGACGTTTGCGCCAGCGCTCCAGCCAAAGTACGGCACTCCAGCCTCTACTCTTTGCTTAATTATTTCAATTAAATCGAATTTATAAAGATAGTAAAGCAACGCAAAGGTATTTCCGCCGCCTATACAGATAGCTTTAGCCTCGGCTACGGCGCGCTTTGGATCGCTAAATTTATGGATAGACGCGATATTTTTATATTTTAGTCGGTCGATGACTTTTTGCTCGTATTCGTCGTTCGTGCGTCGCACTCCGGCGTACGGGATAAAAAGCACCTGCTCGCCGTAAACTCCGCACTCTTTTATAAAATCATGCACCCAGTTTTTGCAGTGTCTAAGATAGCCCGTATCCTTGTAGCTCGAGCTGCTTAAAAGCAAGGCTTGCTTCATAAATTCCTCCTAAATTTAAAAATTCCGTCTAAACGAAAATAAAAAATGTAATTTAAAATATAAAAATAATATAAAATATTTTTTTAAATGAAAACTTTAAAACTATATGCTAAACGAGCTTAAAGATAGATAAAAAATGATAATAATTTCAGAACAAATAATATATATGTTTAAAAATAGCGCGTAAAATTCAGCATCTCGCAAGCCGCGGGATTATATCATTATCAAATTTTAACGAGAAAGGGCAAAAATGACGCAGTTTGACGCAAGAAACGTCAGCATGGTGATGGATTTTTACGAACTTACGATGGCGGAGGGGTATTTTAAAAGCGTGGATCAGCCGCGAGTGGCGTTTGACGTTTTTTACCGCAAAGTGCCTAGC
>CAUQRE010000216.1:0-3196 GCA_963520315.1 uncultured Campylobacter sp.
ACAGGTAAACCCCGACATCCGCGTGGTCGCCGTGAGCGCGAAGGGCGCGCCTGCGATGTTTAACAGCTTTAGCGCTAAAAAAAGCATAAACTCAAAAAGCGTGCGCACGATCGCCGACGGTATCGCGGTTCGCGACGCGAGCGAGACGACGCTGGCAAATATCCTAGAGTGCGTGGATGAGTTCGTGCAGGTCGATGACGAGGAGATCGCAAACGCGATTTTGTTCCTGCTCGAGACGCAAAAGATCGTGGTCGAGGGCGCGGGCGCGGTCGGCGTAGCTAGTATCCTGCACAACAAGGTCAAATTTAAAGCCGGCGAGCGTATCGGCATCGTGCTAAGCGGCGGAAATATCGACGTGCAAATGCTAAACGTCATCATCGAAAAGGGTCTCATCAAGTCCCACCGCAAGATGGCGTTACAAATCACGCTGATCGACAAACCCGGCGCGCTCATGAGCCTAACCGATAGCCTAAAGATCGCAAATGCCAATATCGTAAAAATCGACTACGACCGCTTCTCCACGAGCCTAGAGTACGGCGACGCCAATATCACTATCACTCTGGAAACCAAGGGCAAAGACCACCAAGAGCTCATCAAAAAAGTGCTTAGAGAGCATGATTTTAAATTTATTCAGGTGTTTTAGACGGTTAAATTTGAGCTCAAATTTGCTTGCTAAATTTGGAGCGAATTTGAGCCCGTGTCTTAAAGGTGCGGGTTTTGCCAAACCACACCCGCTCTAAAAGCTTGCTAAATCTAAATTTACGATCCAAATTTATACCAATATAAAACAACCAAAAGCTCAAATTTAACGATTATTTTAACGAATTTCGCTAAAATCGCCTTTTAAAGGAGCAAAGATGATAGATGTTACGAGCCTTATTTTAGCGATTTTGCTAGCGATTTGCGTATTTACGATTTTTAGATTTAATAAAGCCTTAAAGACCGCGCAAAAGCCCGCGACTACGCAGATCAGCACCGAGATATCGCAGCTAAAATCCATCGGCGAGCTATCCGTTTTTCAGGTCTATAGCAAAGAGATCGTGACCAAGACCGACCATGCATTCGGCAACTTCGGCAAGGAGTATCTGCGCTGGCTGGTGAGCGAGAAAAAGCTCTCGATGATATTTGAGTTTGAGATAAATTTTATCTACGACCTGACGAGTCCGCGCCTAGAGATCGTAAACGTCGCAAGCGAGGAGTATCTTATTAAGATGCCGCCTTGCAAATACAAATTTTCGATCGCGAATATGAAATTTTACGACGAGAAAAACGGCAAATTTATCCCGTTTTTATTGCCTGATTCGCTAAACGGATTTTTCGGTAGCAGCTTTAGCGAAGAGGATAAAAACAGACTCATCGAGGAGGCGCGCGCCGAGGTCGAAAAGATGTCCGTGCGCCTGATAAATCAGCTCCAGTCCAAGATCCACAAATCCGCGCGCGACACGCTAGAAGCGATCGCAAAGAGCTTCGGGGCTAGGGCGGTGAGGTTTGAGTTTAACGACGAGGGCGAGCAGGTCAGGCTAAATCTGCAAAACGTGGCGTGAGGGCAAGATGGCATTTATAAAAGCGCTTTTGATAGGTAAAGCAAGACAGTACGGCAGCGTGGCGGCTACGGACGAGCTGGGCAAGGCATGGCACTCGGCGATATTTAAAAATGTGCAGACGGGCGAAATCTACGCGGGCGAGCTTGGCTTTGAGGGCGACGAGGTGGCCGACACTAAGCATCACGGCGGCATAAATAAAGCCGTGTTTGCAAATTCGCTAGAAAACTATCCCGCGTGGGAAGCTTATCTTGGGCTTAAAAATTTGCCGTTAGGCGCGATGGGCGAAAATTTGACCGTTAGCGGGCTGGATGAGACTACCGTAAACGTAGGCGACGTGCATAAAATCGGCTCATTAGTGCTACAAGTAACCCAGCCTAGAAAACCGTGCTTTAAGCTTGCAAAACGCTGGGGAAATGCAAATTTAGCCAAAGAGATTTTTGCTACAGGATTAACCGGCTGGTACTACAAAGTGCTTGAAAACGGGTCGTGCAAGGCCGGCTGCGAGATAGAGATCCTGCAAAAAAACGAAAATGCTCTAAGCGTAATGCAGATAAATAAGCTATTTTTTAATCCGAGCGAAAATTTGGATTTGTTGCCTAAATTTAGAGCGCTAGAAGTATTGCCTGCTAGCTGGCAGGACGATATAAACAGACGCTTAAACGGCTCATACAGCACGGCTTTTATGGAAAAACTTTAAAAAACGGCAAAAATTTGCTAAAAAGCTTGACAAATAAGGTAAAAATATATATAATTACCTTTCTTTTTACAGACATTGGGGTATAGCCAAGCGGTAAGGCAATTGGTTTTGGTCCAATCATTCAGAGGTTCGAATCCTCTTACCCCATCCATTCAAATTTTATCGCGGAGTAGAGCAGTGGTAGCTCGTCGGGCTCATAACCCGAAGGTCGGCGGTTCAAATCCGTCCTCCGCAACCAAAACTAATTTTTCTTCATTTACTCCAAAAAATCAAAATTTTGCATTAAAGAAATTCGTTTATGAGCTTTGACCTTTCAAAAATTTTAATCGTTTTGCTGCTGATTGTAATTGTTTTGCTAGCTTTAAAGCTATTTAAAAAACAAACAATCAAACAAACTAGATACAAAAGTGATAGCGGCTACACTGTAAAAAGTCGTGCTGAGCTGATTATTGCAAATTGGCTATTTTATAGAGGAATAGATTTTATCTATGAAAAGAAAACTCCGACAAAAGAACGCATAATTAGCGATTTTTACCTGATGCAAAGCGATATTTATATTGAATTCTGGGGCCTTGAGACGCCGCAATATTTAAAAAGAAAAAGTAAAAAAATCAAAATTTATAAGAAAAACCGCCTAAAACTGATCCAGATGGATGATGGTAGCCTACACGATCTAAATGCTTTTTTTGCCAAAGAATTCAAAAAATTTAAATCAAATTAATGATAAGTTAAAACCCTCAAATTTTTTCAAAGAAAGTACGAGCATAAGGGCTAGGACTTGCTACTACGAGTAGATGGAGTTGCGCTAAATTTCCTTGCTTCAATTTATTGATTAAGAAGTTTTATATAAACTAGTCATAGGAAGGAAGCAATTGAGTTTAAATTTATATAAGCTTTTTACTAGTTTGTTTTGTTAAAAGGTAAAATACAGACTATTTTTGCCATTTTGTATTGA
>CAUQRE010000217.1:0-3177 GCA_963520315.1 uncultured Campylobacter sp.
CTTTAGCAAAACGCCTGAAAGTAGAGCCGAAATCGGCGCAGGGCCTTGGGCGTGAACGTCCGGAAGCCACGTATGCGTAGGAGCAAGACCGGCTTTCGTACCAAAACCGATGAGCGCAAAGACAAAGATAAGTTTTGCGACGTCGGGGCTCAAATTTTTAGCGTTTGCCATTATGCCGGTCCATAGCATCGCAGTCTCGCCGTCTTTTATCTCCGCAAAAGTCGCGGAGTAAAGAAGCACGGTCGCATAAAGCGCGAACGCTAGGCCGATAGAGCAAAGGACTATGTATTTATAGCCGCTCTCGGTTGATTTTTGATCTTTTAGGATCGCGACTAGGAACACCGATGAAAGCGTAGTAGCCTCGATCGCGGCCCACATAAAGGCGACGTTGTTACAGATGACGCTTAAGCTCATCGTAAAGATAAACACGTGGCTAAGCGCGTAGTATTTCTTAAGCGCGCTTAAATTTATATGTCCCTCTTCAAGCTCCCATCTCATATAGTGGGTCGCGTATAAATTTACTAGTAGTCCCGTAACCGCGATAAGTATCAAAAATACGCAGCCAAGGCTGTCTAAAAACAAAAATTTATCGTGCGCGTAAAACGTACCGCCCGTTAAAACTTTGCTTACGTTAAATAGCAAGGCTAAAGACGTAACTGCGCTAACTGCTACGTGAAGCAAACTCAAAAAAGCGTAATTTTTCGGAGAGAAAAATAGCAGTATCGCTCCAAGAAGCGGTAAAATTAATATCAAAGTTAAACTATCCATCTCTATCCCCTTAAATTCGTAGCCTTAGACGTATCAAGGCTGCCGTATGCTTTATAAAATCTAATCGCTAAAACGCTCATAATGATAACCGCAAAAATCGCGTCGGTTAAAATTCCAAGCTCGACAAGCTCGTTTGAGTTGTAAGCCATGAGCGCTAGGCTTAGATGTATGCCGTTTTCAAAAAGGCAATAAGCTAAAATTTGCTTGATAAACGAGTTTCTAAGCATAAAGCCGAAAACCCCCATCATAAACACGCAAACCGCGGCTAGTAGCATTATCTTTTCTTTAATAAGCGAAAACTCCAAAAATATCGGATTAATACTCATCGCCAAAGCCAAGCTAAAACCCATCGCTATAACGGGGCTCACGAAAAAGCCGCCTACAGGCTCGTCTTCGTGCACGACGCCAAGATTTTTAATAAGCCAAAGCAAGATCGCAGGCACGAATAAAACCTTCGTAAAGAACGCCACGACCGCCCACGTAGATAGCTGCTCGGCGTTAAATTTAGACGACAACGTAAAAAATATCCCGACTAATAGTAGCGTCTGGACTCCGTAAACTATGACGGATAGCTTTAGGCTTCTTAGCCCGAAAACCGCCAAAGACGTTACCATCATACAGATAGCCAAAGTATCTAAAATATTCATCTCACACCCCCACGACGTAAAGCGTCAAAGCCGCAAAAGATATAGCTAGAGCAGCTAGAGCGTTTTTACGTAAGCTCGAAGTCATCTGGAATCTAGGTCCGAAGTTATCTATAAACACGGCCGCTACGTAAAACACTCCCGTTTTTAAGACGAAGATTATCACCGCTAAAAACGGATTGCTAAAATTCCACGGCTCGAAAATCGAAAGGAAAAGTCCGATCATCGCAAATTGTTTTAAGATAAGCGAAGCTTGAACTAGGCCTAGGTCTGAGCCCGCGTATTCGCCCAGCAAGCCTTCTTGCAACTCTTGCTCGGCTTCTGCTAGGTCAAAAGGTTTTCTGCCCGTTTCAACGTATATGCACCACAAAAACGCTATCGAAGCAACCGCAAAGCTTGGGATCTGATATCCGATCTGGCCGCTTTTTACCATTGATTGGATTTCTACTAAATTTGACGTTCCGGCTGCAAGCATAACGACGATTAGGCACATTATCATCACGGGCTCGACGTAGACGGCTAGCATCTGCTCTCTACCGCCGCCCGTTGCCGCAAACGGGTTGCCGCTATCCATAGAAGCAGCGCCGAAAACAAAGCGAAGTAGCGCTCCTAAGTAAAGAATCACGAATATATCCGAATACGCTCCAAAAATCGTGCTTTTACTATAAGTAATAGGAATAGCCGCTAGTATCGCCGCCGAAGTAGCAAACAAGAAAAACGGAGCCTGCCTAAATACCCAGTGAGAGCATGCAGGCACGGTTCTACCGCGTCTAAAAAGCTTTATGATGTCGCGATACGTCTGGAAAAAATCGCTACCTTGTTTTGATTGCAGTTTGGCTCTTAGTTTCCTAGCCATACCGTCAAACAAGGGCGCAACCAAGACGATGACGACTACTTGAAATATCATCAAAAGTATAGTCTGTAAAATTTCCATCTCACGCCCCCTATATCAAAAAGTAGCTAACCGCTAGTATCGCGCAAAGATATATGAGGATATATAGCGCGTAAACGTTGGTGTAGCCGCTTTGCATTATGCCTATTTTTTCAGCGACCTTTTCGGTAAATTTAATCACCGGCTCGTAAAATAGCCCCCACCAGATATCTTTTGGATGGTTGTGATACTCGACCGGGTTAAAATAGCCCTTGGTTACGACTTTTCTCTCGCCTTTAAACAGCCAGTTCATGATGCGTCTTAGATCGCCGGTAAAAGGGCCGCCCGTCATTTGCATGCGAGAGCTGTATTTAAATCCGCAAGCCCAAGGATCGGTCTCGCGAGGTTTCTCGCGGTTTGCTTTCATCACGGCTAAAATCGCAAAAGGCAAAACCATAGTAGAACACAAGATGATAGCTATAAGCGGAGTGGAAACCACGCTGCCTAAATTTGAGATCAAATTTATACCGTGGCTAGCTACGTAACCGCCTGCGCCGCCTATCGAATTTACCGCAGTCATTATGTAGCCGACGACAACGTTAGCTCCAATACCAAAGCCTATACAGCCGATCATTAGCACGATCATGCCAAGCACCATAAATATCGGGCTTTCTTTCGCGTTTTCCCAAATTTTCTTATCTCTTGGAGTTCCCGCAAAGATTACCGCATAAAGCTTAAGGTGCATGCCGACTAGTACGCCCGTAAGAGCTAGCGCAACGACTGAAAGCGTAAAGGCGTATCTAACGAAAATGCCCTGCTCTAGCGCGCCTTGAAGCATACCTTGATAGGTAAACCACTCGGACACGAAGCCGTTAACCGGAGGAAGCGCTGCGA
>CAUQRE010000218.1:0-3121 GCA_963520315.1 uncultured Campylobacter sp.
TCGCGCGAAATCTCCTCTCGCCCGCGATCAGCATATATCCGCCGTCTTTTTCTATGACGATGATGGGCTGAATGAGCCCATGCCTTTTGATACTTTCGCTAAGCTCTCTTAGTGCGGTCTCGTCGAAATTTTTACGCGGCTGATACGGGTTTTCTACGATCAAGTCCAAGTCGATATCTTTTACCATATCGCTGTTGCCCTCGTTTAGTTCAGCTTTGTATGCAAGCTCCACATCGCCCAAAATCGCCTCTAGTCCGCGCCCTAGTCCACCCTTTTTAGCCATCTTTTATCCTAAAATACAGCAAGCTAAATTTTGATAAGCTACCGAACCGGGCGATTTTATATCGTATAAAATCACAGGCTTACCAAAACTAGGGCTTTCGGCGAGCTTTACGTTTCTAGGCACTATAACAAAGCCGTCGTCAGTCTCTTTACTCTTAAAAAGCTTATCTTCAAAATGCTGCTTTAAATTTGCGACGGTTTCTTTTGCTAGGTTATTTTGCGAGCTGTACATCGTCGGCAAAAAGCCTTTTATCGTTAGTTTTTTATTAATCGTTTTTTTGATTATTTTCACGGTATTTAATATCTGCGCCAACCCCTCTAGCGCGTAAAATTCGCACTGGATCGGGATTATCACGCTATCGCTAGCGCTTAGCGCGTTTACGGTGATGCTACCTAGAGCGGGAGGACTATCGATGATGATAAAATCGTACTGCCCCTCGACCTCTTCGATCTTACTCTTTAGGATTTTTTGATAGTCTTTATTTTGCTCGCTTAGCTCTTGCTCGATGCCCACCAGACCGATGTTTGACGGCGCTAGAAAAAGCGTCGGGATTTCGGTTTTTAGCACGATTTGCGAGAGTTTTTTACGACCGGTTAAAACGTGATAGATATTGTACTCGTAATCGTTTCTGCTAAAGCCCATTCCCGTCGTTGCATTTGCCTGCGGATCAATATCGATGAGTAAAACTTTTTTTTCGGCGACGGCTAAGGATGCGGCTAAATTTACCGCCGTAGTCGTCTTTCCGACGCCGCCTTTTTGATTTGCTATGGTTATAACTTCACACATATTTTTTTCCAGATTTTGTTTTGATTTATTTTACAAAAAACTTACTTTGTACAAGTTTAGTTTGCGCTTTAAATTTTCTGAAAGATTTTCGCGGCGCATACGCCGAGCGTTTGTTTAAAATTTAATAAATCTACCTAAGAGAAAAAACCCTTCGTCCGCCTATATCCAAAGAGCCATCGGGTAGGAGTTTGGCGTTTTTTAGCGCTACCTCTTCGCCCTCAAAGTGCGTGATAAATTCTCTTGATTTTTCAAATTCGCTCTCAAATCTTTTAAAAATTTCCGCCCAAGACGGAGCCGTTTGCAGCCTCTTGCAAAACTCTCCGACCGCGGCGCTAGGACTCACGTCTATATCTAAAATTCCCGCGTTTTCGGGCGCGTTTTTTAGATTTATACCCATGCCGCAAACGTAAATTTCACCGACCTTCGTCGTCAAAGTTCCGCCTATTTTTTTATCGCCGACGTAAAAGTCATTCGGCCATTTTAGCCAGATTTTCGAGCCGCGAGCCGCGAGTACTTCGCGCATTATCATTGAAAAGTAAATAGACGCCGACTCGCCTTTTAGATCCTCAGGCAGCGCCGTCTCGCTCATGCAAAATGAAAAAAATAGATTGCCCTCCAGCCCGCTCCACGTATTATTTCTACTGCCGATACCTTGCGTCTGTTTTTTTGCCACTAGCGCAAAAGGCGGCCGTATTTCGCCGTTTCGTAGCCCTTCGACCAAAACTTTTTGCGTAGAGGGGACGCTATCTGCAAACTCTATTCTCAAATTTTATTCCTTTTTAAATTTTGGTTCATTTTACATTGCAAGCGCATTCGCATCGTTCAATTTACAAGGCAAGCTTCGCCCTGTTCAAATTTACGACACTATATCGCCGACGCCAAGGCGCTTGCCGTTTAGATACGCGCTAGCGTCCACGGGTTTTTTGCCTGGCTCTTGCACCGTCTCTATACATAAAGCACCATCCCCGCACGCGACGTAAATGTAATGTTTGCCGTCAAATATGATTTCGCCGGGCCTTCGGCGCTCGTATTCGCGTCCACTGAGATATTTTAAATTCAAAATTTTTAACCCACTGGCTAGATAAATCCCCGGCCAGGGCGTTAGCGCGCGAAATTTATTATAAATTTGCTCCGCACTCTGCTCAAAACTAAAAAGCCCGTCAGATTTGCTTATCTTTTTGCAGTGCGTAGCCTGCGCGCCCTCTTGCTTTAGCGGCGTTAAATTTGCAAAATTTAGCAGCACGCGCACTATCAGCTCGCCCGCTAGATCACCCAGTTCGTCAAACAGCTGCGCCGCCGTTTTATCCTCGCAAGGCGTGTAGACAAAATCAAGCATATCGCCCGTGTCAAGCCCCGCATCCATCAGCATCGCCGTTACGCCCGTCTGCTTTTCGCCCGCCAAGATCGCGCTTTGGATCGGGCTTGCGCCGCGGTATTTAGGCAGGATCGAAGCGTGCAGGTTTATGCAAGGCGCGATATCAAGGATACTTTGCGGCAAAATTTTACCGTATGCGGCAACCACGATAAAATCAGGCTTTAGCTCTTTTATCTGTGCCGCGACCACCTCGTCTTTGAGTGTCGCGGGCTGAAAGATCGGTACGGCGGGCAGGTGCTGCTGCGCATAAACTTTAACCTCGCTAGGAGTTAAAATTTGCTTCCTGCCGACGGGCTTATCGGGCTGCGTAAAGACGGCCACGATCTCAAATTTCGCCTCAGTAAGCGCGCGCAAAATTTTAGCCGCATATTCGGGCGTTCCCATAAAAATTATATTCATTCTTTTCCTTTAAATTTAGCCAAATTACGGTGCGAGCCGAATTTACGCCATGCTTACCTAGCGTAATATAAATTTTGCGCAAATTGCAAAACCGATAATCTGCGCTGTGCGCAAGGTAAAATTTATACGCATCGCACAAACCAAACCCTGCGCAAAAGGCCGCATCATTGCCGTTTTTCGCGCTTATTTAACGGCGGATTGATTTTTATCCTCGGATCCGTCCGGCCAAGGCCAAAAAGCGCACGGATCTTCGGACCAATAAATCTTTGCAGACGGTT
>CAUQRE010000219.1:0-3103 GCA_963520315.1 uncultured Campylobacter sp.
TTTTGAGCTACAAAATACGCTAGCTCGCGGCGAACTCATATCGCCGACCTCTTTTTCGCTCTCGGTACACAATGCCCTTTCATCGCTTCTAGCGATAAATTTTAAAAATAGTAGCGAAATCTCGGCCGTTTCTGCATATGCGCCGCTAGAGTACGCTTTGGTGCAGGCGCATCTGATGCTAAAAAGCGGAGCCAAAAATGTCCTGGTTTTAGCCTATCACGAGAGCATTTCGCAGGAGTATTTTGATGAGTTTGCGCCCTCTTGTATGGTTTGTTTGTTAGTTAGCGAGGGCGAAAATTTAAGCCTGTCGCAATGTGAATCAGACGGCAAGACGGATGAAAATTTGCTCGTTAAGTTTCTACAAAATTTTGATCCGAAGCAAAAATGCTCTTGGCAAAGCGCGGATAAAAACTCCGCTTGGCGGTGGGATTATGAGCCCTCGTCGCGGGTTTAAAATTTTTATCGTCGGGGCGAATTTCGCGCTATTTGGACTCATTTGCGCGCTTGGGAATTTGATCTTTGTCCCGGTTGCGCTTCTTAGGCTTTATAAATTTAAATTTATCCGCTATTTTTGCCGCGATCTAGTGCGTTTGGCTTGGAGATTTTTTATATTTTCTACGCAAATTTCCGGCTATCAGCGCGCTAAATTTAACCTTCCCTCAGAGCTTGGCGCCGCCTCGCAGATAATCATCGCAAACCACCCGTCGCTTTTAGACGTCGTTTTTTTACTAGCTTTTATCCGCCGCGCAAACTGCGTGGTAAAAGCAGGCCTTGCTAAAAATGTATTCTTAGCTCCAGCGATAAAATCCTGCGGCTATATCCTAAACACGGCAAACGAGGAGCTTTTGCAAAAAAGCGCGGATGCTCTAAAAAGCGGCGAGAGCTTGATAATATTTCCAGAAGGCACGCGCACTGCAGGCGAGATCGTCTTTCACAAAGCAGCCGCCTATATCGCGGTAAATGCGGCAAAACAGCTAGTCGCTGTCGCCATCAAAATGGATCCGCCCAGCCTCAAAAAAAACGAGCCTTGGTACAAAACCCCCGGCGTTATGATAAAATACGAGTTCAAAGAGCTTTTTAGGCTAAATTTGGACGAGTTTTGCGCGCATAGGCCAAACCCGGTCAGGGCTAGAGAGCTGCACGCTTTTATCAGCGAAAATTATACAAAGGAGTTTAAACAATGAACGAACTAATAGAGGAGATAAAAGAGCTTATTATAAAGAGCTTAAATTTAGAGGATATGAAACCAAGCGATATCGACGAAAACGCGCCGCTTTTTAACGAAGGGCTAGGGCTTGATAGCGTCGATGCTCTAGAGCTTGGCCTTGCGGTGCAAAAAAGCTACGGCCTAGTGCTTGATTCTAAAACCGCAAATTTAAAAGAGATTTTTTACAGCGTAAAAAGCCTCGCGCAATACATCTTTGAAAACAGGAAATAACGATGAAAAAAGAAGAAATTTTTGAGATTTTAAAGTCCGCGCTCATGCAGCTTTTTGAGATAGATGAGGCTAAAATCACGCCGCAAACGCGCATTTACGAGGATTTGCAGATAGATAGCATCGACGCGATCGATCTAATAGACCACATCAAGCGTAAAACGGGACATCGATTGATGCCTGAAGACTTTAAAAACGTAAAAACGCTCGAAGACATCGTAAACGCGGTGGCTAAAAAATTTGACGAGCAAGCTTAAAATCGCCCTAAGCGTAGTTAGCGTCCTTTATCCGTTTGCGCTATTTTTCGCGGGCGATTTTGCCTTTTGGGTCGTTTGGGCGCTTGCCGCGCTGTGGATAGCGCGCGCGGCGTACTCAAGCGGTTATGAGAGGAGGCTTAGCGTCCTTGCCGCTATTTTTTTCATAGTTTGTATGATTTTTAGAGGTGGATTTTTAGCATATCTTTATCCCGTTTTGGTGAGTTTGGCGTTTTTAGCTTTTTTTGCTTTTAGCCTAAAAAATGAAGCCGTCATCACCAAAATCGCAAGGCTAAAAGAGCCTGATTTAGACGAAAAAGGCGTGATCTATACGCGAAATTTGACCAAAATTTGGTGCGCGTTTTTTGTTTTTAACGCCTCCCTCTCGCTTGTGCTAGCTTTGATTGAGGATAAGTTTTACTGGAGCGTTTATAGCGGCGCGGTATCTTACGCGCTGATGGGGGCGCTGTTTTTTGGGGAAATTTTATTTAGAAAGAGATTTATAAAGAGCGATGAGCTTTGAAGAAAATTTAAAAAATTTTAGATTTGCGGACGATTCGCGCGACGTCTTTGACGCGTGTCTTAGGTTTGCCGCATTTTTAGAAAAAAACGGCATAAAAGAGCTGCAAATTTATCTTGACGAAGCGTTTAAATTTTACGCCGCGTTTTTTGGCTCGCTTTTAGCGGGCGCGGCGCCTTGCGTGCTGGCAAAGCCGGTTTATGAGGCAAACTTAACTGCCGTAAACGACGAAAATTTTTCAAATTTTCTTTCAAGCAAGCCCGCCAAGGGACTCAAATTTGATCCGCAGGTTAAATTTTACCTGCAAACTTCAGGCTCGAGCGGCAAAAGCAAGATGATAGAAAAGTCGCTCGCGCAGATGATAAAAGAGAGCGAGTATCTAGCCAGCGAGCTAAATTTTAGCGCGCAAAATACCTTTTTTTCAAGCGTTTCGCACAGGCACATGTTCGGACTTACGTTTAAGGTCTTTTTGCCGCTAATTCTCGGCGCTAGCGTCATCGCTGACGAGCTAAACTACCCAGAGGCGATTTTGGGATTAGAGCTTGCAAATCACGTATTTATCGCTAGTCCTGTACTACTAGGCGCGCTAGTTCAAAGCCCTGCCGCAAGCTCGCTAAAAGGCCTAAGCGGGATCGTAAGCGCGGGTTCGCCGCTAAAAAAGGAGCTAAGAGACAAGCTAGGCCGAATCTGCGACGCGCGGATCATCGAAATCTACGGCAGCACGGAAACTGGCATAGTAGCTAGAGACGAGGGGTGCGGACTTAGGCTGTTTGGCGCGGTGAATGCCGGGCTAGACGGTAGAGGCGCGCTAAACGTGAGCTCGCCTTGGTGCGAGTTTTTTCAGACTAACGACGCGGCTAGCATTGACGATGGCCGCCTCGCGCTACAAGGCAG
>CAUQRE010000220.1:0-3094 GCA_963520315.1 uncultured Campylobacter sp.
TTAGCGGCGGCAGGATACCTACGGCTGCGACGATGAGAGATTATTGGCGAGCTAGGTTAAATTTTGACGAGGCACTAGATATCGCAAATCCTAGCCTGCTAAAGTTGCTAAGCGATAAATTTGAAATTTACGCGATGGTTTTTGAAAGCAAAACCCAAACGCTAAACGAGGTATTAAATTTAAACAATAGATTTTTGATTTTGAGCTTTAGCGAGGACGAGATAGCGCTCAAATTTAACCCAAAAGTCGAGAAATTTTTGAGTAATCTCATCGGCACGGATCTAGGCAAACTCGAGCTTACCTGTATGCAGGTGGGTCTAAACGAGCTAAGAAACAAGATAGCCGAGCTAAAACGCACTAAAATTCGTTTTTTAGAAAACGAAAAAGTAGCGCTTGAGATTTTTGGCAAGAGTTTTAAAAACGCGCTAAGCCCTAGCTTTGAGATGATTTTTGATTCGAATTTAGTCTTTTTCGGCGAGAATTATCTGGGTATGAAACTAGACGTAAATTTTGAGGGCAAAGAGGCCAAAATGCTTTGCGCGGGCAGTATTTATAACGACTATGAAAGATTTTTAAACAACCTAAAGGAGGCGGCATGAATGAGAATGAAAAAGCAGAGTTTGAACAGCAAATCCCGTCAAATTTCGACGAGAGCATCAGTTTTGAGGGCTTGGACGCGAAGTACGTAGAGCTTCAAAAGCAGCTTGAGGAGCTGACGGATAAGTATTATAGAGCTAACGCAGACTTTGAAAATATCAAAAGGCGTTTTGAAAAGGAAAAAACAGACATCGCGACATATGCAAACGAGAAATTCGCGCGAGATCTGCTTCCAGTGATAGACGCGCTTGAGATGGCGGTAAATTTTGAAACCGAAGGCGATGAATATGCGGCAAAAATCAAAGAAGGCATCTATATAACAATAGATCAGTTTAAAAAGTGTTTTGAAAAAAACGGTATCACGCCGATCGAAACTGAGGGCGAATTTGATCCAAATTTCCACAATGCCGTACTGCAAATCGATAGCGAGGACGTGGAAAAAGGAAAAATCGTGCAAGTGATACAAAAAGGCTATCTAATCAACGGTAGAGTTTTGCGACCTGCGATGGTGTCGATAGCAAAGTAAAATTTAAAATAAAAATTTAATAAAAAGGAAAAACAATGGCAAAAGTAATAGGTATAGACCTAGGAACAACGAATTCATGCGTAAGCGTGTATGAGAGAGGCGAAAGCAAGGTAATCCCGAACAAAGAAGGCAAAAACACGACTCCTTCGGTAGTAGCGTTTACCGATAAGGGCGAAATTTTAGTAGGCGATAGCGCAAAGCGCCAAGCCGTAACCAACCCTGAAAAAACCATCTATTCTATCAAAAGAATAATGGGTCTAATGAGCAACGAGAAAAACGCGCAGGAGGCTAAAGCTAGGCTGCCGTACCACGTCGTAGATAGAAACGGCGCGTGCGCTATCGAGATCGCGGGCAAGGTCTACACTCCGCAAGAAATCTCGGCCAAAGTGCTAATGAAACTAAAAGAGGATGCGGAAAGCTATCTGGGCGAAACCGTCGTAGACGCCGTCATCACGGTGCCTGCGTACTTTAACGACAGCCAAAGAAAAGCGACTAAAGAAGCGGGAACCATCGCAGGACTAAACGTGCTTCGTATCATAAACGAACCTACCGCGGCAGCTCTAGCCTACGGTCTAGATAAAAAAGAGGCCGAAAAGATCATGGTTTACGACCTAGGCGGCGGTACGTTTGACGTTACGGTGCTAGAGACCGGCGATAACGTGGTCGAGGTTCTAGCTACCGGCGGTAACGCGTTCCTAGGCGGCGATGATTTCGATAACCGCCTAATCGACTGGCTAACGAGCGAATTTAAAAGCGACTCGGGCATCGATCTAAAAACCGATGTGATGGCTATGCAGCGCCTAAAAGAGGCTGCTGAAACGGCCAAAAAAGAGCTAAGCTCGGCTCAAGAAACGACGATAAATTTACCGTTTATCACCGCCGACGCTACGGGTCCTAAACACCTCACAAAGACGCTAACTAGGGCTAAATTTGAAGGCATGATCGAGGATCTGGTCGCTCAAACGATCACTAAGATAAACGAGGTAGTAAAAGATGCCGGACTTGACAAAAAAGATATAAAAGAAATCGTCATGGTGGGCGGCTCGACGCGCGTGCCTATCGTGCAAGAGGAGGTCAAAAAGGCATTTGGTAAAGAGTTAAATAAAAGCGTAAATCCGGACGAAGTCGTAGCTATCGGCGCGGCGATCCAAGGCGCCGTCATCAAAGGCGACGTAAAAGACGTGTTGCTCCTAGACGTCACTCCGCTAAGCCTAGGTATCGAGACTCTAGGCGGTGTGATGACGAAAATCATCGAAAAAGGCACGACTATCCCGGTTAAGAAAAATCAGATATTTTCAACCGCCGAGGATAACCAAAGCGCCGTCACGATCCACGTACTACAAGGCGAGCGCGAATTTGCCCGCGACAACAAGTCTTTGGGTCAGTTTAACCTAGAGGGCATTCCTGCCGCTCCTCGCGGAGTACCGCAAATCGAGGTTGAGTTTGACATCGACGCCAACGGTATCCTAACGGTCTCTGCTAAAGACAAGGCTACCGGCAAAGCCCAAAATATCACGATCTCGGGTTCAAGCGGCCTAAGCGAAGACGAGATCAACAACATGGTCAAAGACGCCGAGCTACACAAAGAAGACGATAAAAAACGCAAAGACGCGGTAGAAGCACGCAACCAAGCCGACGCGCTCGCTCACCAAACGCAAAAGAGCCTCGACGAACTAGGCGAAAAGATCCCGGCCGAGGACAAAGAGCGCATCCAAAAGGCGCTTGATGAGCTAAAAGAGACGCTAAAAGACGAAAATGCGAGCAAAGAGCAGATCGACGCGAAGGTCAAAACTCTAAGCGAAGCCAGCCATAAGCTAGCCGAAGCGATGTATAAAAAAGACGGCGCTGCGGGCGAGCAAGCAAACGGCGGTAAGAAAAAAGACGACGACGTCATCGACGCCGAAGTCGAGTAAAATTTAGCCCTTGTTTTGGCAAGGGCTTCAAACCTAAATTTAAGGTTTTAGCGTTTTT
>CAUQRE010000221.1:0-3085 GCA_963520315.1 uncultured Campylobacter sp.
GTCTATAACCGAGGATGAAATTTCGCTCGCTACAAACTGATACAGCTTACGCGTTTTATCTATATCTTCAAAGAGCCTTGAAATGCTATAAAAATTTAAATCCTTCGTTTTTTGGACTCCAAATTCATTTACGTGGTAATCATAGATAATATAGCTCTCAAAGCTGCCTAATATCTCCTTATAGGCCTTTGGAAACGCCACGCCGTTTTCGGTCTCAAATAGAGCCAATAAGTCAAATTTATTCATAATTTTTCTTTAGGTTTTATTTTTAAATCTACTTTTACTCTATTTTTGTATTTGATTTTAAACAATCCTCTAATAATCCGAATTTATTACCGTCTAAAAGAATTCCGTTCAGATCCTCGGTCATTAGTATAATAATATTTAAATTAGCATCAAACAGATAAATATCTCGCAAGTTGCCGCCCTTCGCATCTATCAATACGTTTATCCACTCGTCTCCCTTGCAAATTTCGGGTTTGGTTTTATCAAAATCTAAACCGATCCATGTTTTAGATAAAAATATTTTTGATCTTTTTAATAAATTTAAATCGATCCATTTTCTGTCTTTTATCGATAACCAAATCGGATGATTAGGGTTTGGCTCGGTACCGAATTTATAAGAAAAATAGTAGCGTAAATAATCGATTAAAGGTCGCCATAGTATTTTTTCGGCTAATAAATCAGAATTGTCCACAGTCTAGTCTTTCGTAGCGGCTTGCTCTGCAAATTTAATCAAATTTAACGTCGCTCGCCGTTAAGTATTAGCGTACCTAAGCCGCGCTTAGCTTGACGCCCTTTAATAATCCAAAAACATCGACGCTTCCGCATCGCCGTGTTTGATTATTTCAAAGCTCGGAAAAGATATTTGCAATCCTCTGCCGTGCTCTTCATCTCTGGAAACGTCGAAATTTAAACCGAAGATAAACTCTTTTTGCGTTTCGTCCGTTAGGATATTTAGACCGACGAGCCGCAAATCGACGTCGCCGTTAAATTCGTCTTTTATTCTTTTTACGGCGAGCGGATACCATGTTGCCGATAGGTTTATGAGCCTGGCTACTTTGACCTTTAGTTCTTGCGTCAAAGGGCGCGCGCCTTCCTCTAGCGGCAGCGATAAATCCGCCAAAATCGGCTTGTCGCTTTGAGGTATGTAAAACTCAAACATGCAAAGCTCGTTTAAGGCGATATCTTCGGGTTTCAAATTTATCTCCTAAAATTAATATTTATTTAACCAAGCAACGTTTGGACTAAATTTAAAAACATCGGTCAAATCGCCGAATTTGGCTCCCTATATAAGCAAGCTTTATAAATTTACGCAGGCCTGCGCCGCTCGAATTTAACCAGGCAAGGCGATTTTCGCCGTTAAATTCGGTAAATTTAAGCTCAAACCAAAATTCGGAGATTTTGACGCTAAATTTGATTAAAATCAGGGCAAAATTAATTTTAAATTTTGCCCTAAAACGCGCACCCTAAAGGCTAAATTTACTCCGCCGTTTCCTGCGCGAATTCCGCGATCTTTTCAGGCGTGAAGCCGAAGTATTCGAACAATGCGCCCGCCTTGCCGCTCTCACCGAAGCTCTTCATCGAGTAGATTTCATCGGCGAATTTATACCACTCTAGCGCGCTTGCGGCTTCGACGGCGATGATTTTGGTTTGCGGATCTAAAATTTTATCCACGTACTCGCGCGGCTGCTCGCAAAGCAGGTCAAAGCACGGCGCGGAGACGACGTTTGCGCCGATACCGCGAGCGGATAAAATTTCAGCCGCTTTGACGCAGAGCTCCACTTCGCTACCGCTAGCTATTAGCGTGATTTTGGCGTTTTGCGCGCGTTTTAACAGATATGCGCCGTTTTCTACGCCGCCGAATTCGCCTTTTTCAAGCGGAGCTAGGCCTTGGCGGCTTAGCACGAAAGCGCTTGGAGCGCGTAAATTTAACGCCGCCTTCCAGCAAAGCGCGTTTTCGTTGCCATCAGCCGGGCGGAAGGTGTAGAAGTTTGGCATCGCGCGAAGCGTGCTAAGCTGCTCGATAGGCTGATGCGTCGGGCCGTCCTCGCCCACGCCTATGCTGTCGTGCGTAAAGATAAAAAAGTGCCTAACGCTCATCAGCGAAGCGATGCGGGCGGCCGGTTTGAGGTAGTCGCTAAATATAAAAAACGTCGCGCTAAACGGCAAGAAAAGCCCGTATCTAGCGACCGCGTTATTTATCGCAGCCATAGCGTGCTCGCGGATGCCGTAGTGGATGTTGCGTCCGTTAGGGAAGTCGCCCATGCCTTTTAGCTCGGTTTTGTTTGACGGCGCCAGATCCGCGCTACCGCCGATAAAGCCCGGCAACGCGCGCGCGATCTCGTTCATGATGACGCCGTTGCTATCGCGCGTGGCTAGCTTTTTGCCGCTAAAATCAGGGAAATTTATCTTGCTAAAATCGGGATTTAGCAGCGAATTTAGCATATTTTTGCTTTCACCGCTTAGATTTTCTACCTTTTTGTTCCACTGAGCTTCGGCTAGGTCGCCCTTTTCTATAGCGGCACGGAAGCGAATCAGCACGTCCTCGTCAATAGCAAATTTACGCTCTGGGTCAAAGCCCGCGGCGATTTTAGCGGCCTTTATGATCTCCTCGCCAAGCGGCGCGCCGTGGCTGTGGTGGCTGCCCTCTAACTCGCCAGCGCCCTTTGCGATGCGGGTGTTTGCGATGATGAGATACGGGTGTTCCTTCTCCGCGGCTTGCTCGAGCGCAAACTCGATCTGATCGTAGTCGTGACCGTCGATGCGCGCGACGTCCCAGCCCTGAGCCTCAAACCTAGCCTTCACGTCTTCGCTCCAAGCTATGCTCGTGTCGCCCTCGATCGTGATGTTGTTTGAGTCGTAGATCAGCACGAGGTTGTCTAGGTGCAGGTTGCCCGCGACCGCACAGGCCTCGTAACTGATGCCCTCCTGCAAGTCTCCGTCGCCGCAGAGGCAGTAAATTTTATGATCGATGACGGCGTTTTGGGGGTCGTTTAGTAGATTGGCCGCGTATTTTGCCGCCATAGCAAAGCCCACCGCATTTGCCACGCCTTGGCCTAGCGGACCGGTCGCGACCTCGACG
>CAUQRE010000222.1:0-3079 GCA_963520315.1 uncultured Campylobacter sp.
CGCGCAAAAAGCTAGCCTCGAGGCCTGAGCTTAAAATCATCATGATAACGGCGAGTTTTGGCAAAACCAGCATCAAAAATTTCCTATTTGAGTTGCTTAAAAATGACTTCGTCTGCCGCAAAACCCCTCGCAGCGTAAACACGCTAGCAGGCCTCATCCAAGACGTAAACAACGAGCTTGCCGCCGGTACACAGATATACATCGCCGAGGCGGGCGCACGCCTAAAAGGCGACATCGTGCAGATCACGGAGTTTTTGAGCCCGCAGATCGCTATCGTCGGCGAGATCGGTGCGCAGCATATCGAGTACTTTAAGACGCTTGAAAATATCCGCGCCACAAAGCTTGAGGCTCTTGGCTCAAAGCGCCTAGAAAAGGCTTTCGTGCACAGTAGCACGCAGGCAAACGATAGCGAGAAGATAGAAATTTACGATAAAAACCTAAGCGGCGTGGAGGCGAGCTTGGACGGGGTCAAATTTAAGCTTGGCGAGAGAGAATTTGGCTCGCCGCTGCTTGGTAAATTTAACGCCGCAAACCTAGCCGTCTGCGTCAAAACCGCGCTATATCTGGGGCTAGACGAGGTTAGGATCGCCTCCGCTCTTGCGCGTTTAAAAAACGTCGAGCATAGACTCGAGCGTATCAATGCCGGCGGCAAAATCATCATCGACGACGGTTTTAACGGTAACTTTAACGGTATGAGCGCGAGCTACGAGCTGGTCGCCGGCTACGAGGGGCGCAAGGTGCTCGTGACGCCCGGCATCATGGAGAGCAGCGACGAGGAGAACGAAAAGCTAAGCAAAATCATCAACAAGACCTTTGATATCGTTATGCTAACAAGCTCGCTAAATGCCGTCGCGCTACTAAAGCACCTAAGCAGACCGAAAGTCATCGTCGTCAAGGATAAATCCAAACTTCAAGAAACCCTAGCGCAAAACACCAAAGCGGGCGATCTGATCCTTTTTTCAAACGACGCGCCGAGCTTTATGTAGCTGCGATTTTCGGCTAAATTCGGTGCGCGAGCTTATTTTCGAGCGTTTTTGATCTACATGACGTAGGATTTGGCAGATAGTCGGTTTTATCTCTGTTAAATAGGTTGTAAATTTACGTTAGCTTTTTAGCGGCTTAGGCGGATTATAGAAGGCGCGATTTTACGGGCTTGCTTGCGGCGGCCTTCGCGTGATTTCGTAAAACTGCAAAGCTTAATGATAGTTAAATACCAAGTCTATAAAAAGCTCTTGGAGTTTAGCGGAGCGAATTGAGCGCACTAATCTTTTGCCCTCGCTATGCGACTATGCAATGACGAAAACCGGCTAGGATCTCAAAGACGTAGACAGGATTGCCTGCGACACGGACGCTTCACGCGAGGAGAATTCGTCGGCAAGGGTATATCTACACGCAGATAATAAAGCCCTGAAAGTAACGAGCGACAAAGACGTACGCGAGAGCCTGAGAGGCCTACTTGAAAAAATAAATCCAGCGTTTTGCTATCGCTCGTAACGACTGCAAAATAGGGCTAAATTTGATATTATCGGGCTGACGGTTTTTAAATCGTCGACTTTTTGGTTTATTTTAAATGGTTTAAATTTGCTGAATTTTTAGGCTGGATTTTGGGTGAAAAGCACCGTAAAATTTGGGTTCTAGCTAGTATTTAGTCTGTTTAATTATAAAAAATCCAATTTATGTCATCAATTTAAATCTAACCAAATTTGCCGCGTTAGCTTTTTTCCTTAGCTCTTTTGAGCCAAATCTTAAAATAATTTTATTGCCCGAAACTGCGGATAGCGATAGCAAAAAGACATCTAGCTGCGCGTCATCATTCGTGCATTTTATCTCTAAAATATTTCTCCAACCCTTGCAAATGCGAAATCCCGTATGCTCACGAGCGCTCGTATCAAGTATAAAAATAGAATTTAAATCAAATTTCGCTCCGTTAAAGGCTATTAAGTTTTTGTTTGTTAAGTATAAGCCTTTGTGGATCAAATTTACAATAAAAATATGCATTAATAACATGCAAAAAATAACAAAAATAGCAGCGCAAACCTTTAAAAATAGGCTTTGATCGACGAAGTCTTTAGATATTACCGTATATATAAATACAGCTATACAAACCATGGCAAATATAAATTTAATAAAAAGATTTTTAATATGTTTTCCCCTATATTCACATAAAATATACTCGTCTTTATCTAGCCTTATATCGTTTTTTAACGGGATATTTATAACACAATTAATATCTAAATTTATCATCTATGCCCTTTTAACTAAAATGTTAAAAAATATTTTCAAAAAATTATATCAAATATTTTATTAACGCCAACCCAAATTTGCGAGCGATCAGTCGCAAAAAGCGCCTAATAGCACCTAAACCACGTTTCAAATTTCTTAAATTTATCTAAAATAGTGTAAAATCCGCAAAAACAAAAAAGGAAAAAAATGAAAAAATTTATCGCCGCGCTTTTTTCGGCGCTATTTTTCGCGGGTTTGCCGACTGCGCTAAATGCCGCGCCGCAAATGCAAGAAAAACCGACGCTTCGCAAAATGATAGCCCAAATGATAATGGTCGGCTTCAACGGCTCTGATCCCAAAACCGCCAAAGAAGCCGTCTCGGAGGCCAAATATCAGCGTTTTGGAGGCGTGATGATGCTTGGTAAAAACATCTCGGACAAAACGAACCTCATGGCGCTAACAAGCGCATTTAAAGAGGCGCAAGAGGGCATTTTTATCGCTATCGACGAGGAGGGCGGACGGGTCACGAGATTTAAGGATAAAGAAGGTTTTGAGACCTTTATCTCGGCGCAAAAGGTGGCAAAAACGCTCGATCTGGGCGCTGCTGGCGAGCTTTACGGCAAGATGGCGCAGCAGCTAAAAGACGTCGGCGTAAACGTAAATTTCGCTCCCGTAGTCGACGTGCTAAATCCAAAATCCACGATCATCGGCTCGCGCGGCAGAGCTTTTAGTGCCGATATGGACGAGGTTTCGCTGTATGCGAGCGAGTTTATGACGGCCTCGCAGGCTCGCGGCGTGATAGCTGCGATGAAGCACGTCCCCGGACACGGTAACGTCGAGGCCGACAGCCACACGG
>CAUQRE010000223.1:0-3049 GCA_963520315.1 uncultured Campylobacter sp.
TTTTTATCGCCGTTGCCGTCGATTTTACTTAGTTCGTTGGTTAAGTGTTTTTTTAGTTCGCTCTCTTTTATAGAAAACGCATTTTCGTCCTGCTGGGGCACTTTGCCCGGAAATACGATGATATCAGGCTCCACGCCAGTTGCTTGTATAGTGCGGCCGCTAGGCAAATAGTAGCGCGCGATAGTTAAGCGGATAGCCTCTTTGTCGTCTACGGGTAGGATGATCTGCACGCTACCTTTGCCGAACGTCTTTTCGCCGATAACGACGGCTCGTTTGTGATCTTGTAGCGATCCGCTCACGATCTCGCTCGCGCTCGCGCTTCCGCCGTTAACTAGCACCGCAAGCGGTAAATTTGTGATTTTATTTGCTCTTGCTGCTTTAAATTCGCTATTTTCGCTCTCGTTTCTGCCCTTTTGAGATACGATCACGCCGCTATCTATAAACAAATTCGTCAGTCCGACCGCTTGGTTTAAAAGTCCGCCCGGGTTATTTCGAAGGTCAAGGATGATGCCTTCCGCTTTTGGATATTTTTTGATAAATTCCTCTGCCTTTTCGGTTACGTGCTTATCAAAATTCGTCACGCGAAGATATAGGATGTTGTCTTTTTCGATCGTCTTTGCGTAAACGGACTCGACCGAGATGATGTCGCGCACGAGTTTCACGTCAAACGGCTTTTGCTCGCCTTTTCGCACGATGGTTATCGTGATAGGCGTCTTTGGTTTGCCGCGCATTTTATTGACCGCTTCGTCTATGGTGGTGCCTAGGGTCGTATTGCCGTCGATGCGAAGGATGATGTCGCCGCTTTTTATGCCGGCTTTATCCGCAGGCGTATTTTCTATAGGCGAGATGACGGTTAGCGCGCCGTCTTTCATACCGACCGTGATGCCCAGGCCGCCAAATTCCCCGTTCGTCTGCACCTGCATATCTTTAAACGCTTTTTCGTTTAAAAATCCGGAGTGCGCGTCAAGGTTGTTTAAAAGCCCTTCTATGGCTTTATCCACGATCTCTTTAAACTGTAAATCATCAACATAATATTTTTCGATAGTAGAAATAGTTTTTGTGAGTTTTGAGAGCGATTGTAGTTTAGAATTTGAGCCGTCCTCGGTGGCTTTAGCGTTTAAATTTGCGCTAAAAACGGCTCCGAAAATCATCGCGCCCGCAACGCTTGAAAACAAAAACATCTTTTTTTTATTCAAAGTTAATCTCCTGCCTTTTTAAGTGGGGGTATTTTAGTTAAATTTGCCTAAAAATAGGATAAAAGATTTAATAAAATTTAATTTTCTTTCGTAAGTATTTATATAAAACCGCTTAGATAACTTGACAATAATCGACTAAAGTTATATAATATGCTCATTATAAACTAAAGGAGAAAAAATGGCGAATTTAGGCGAAAATTTAACCGCACAAATGCAAGAGCTGGTAGAAAAGGGCGTCGCGCTAGCGATACACGCGAAAAATCCGCAAACGTTTCCGCTTCACTTGCTTTGGGCGCTAGTCGCAGATAGCGGCTCGCTACTCAACCAAGTCTTTAACAAAATGAATGTCGGCAAGGACACAGTGGAGCTTGAAGTAAAAAGCAAAGCCGCGCAGCTACCTACAAGCTCAAACGTGAGCAAAGAAAACGTGCAAATTTCAAAGGAGCTAATTAACTCTCTTGAAAGTGCGAAAGCTCTGATGGTAAGTCTAGGAGATAGCTATATCGCTGTAGATACGTGGATTATCTCGGCGCTTGAGCTGCCTGAAATCAAGCAAATTTTAGGCAAATTTACCGACGTTTTGGAAATCCGCAAAAATTTAGAAAGCATCAGGGCAGGGCGCAAGATAGATAGCCAAACCAGCGACGAGACGCTAGATAGTCTTGAGAGATACGGCATCGATCTAACCGCAAAGGCGCTAAATAAGGAGCTTGATCCAGTCATCGGGCGCGATGAGGAGATCACGCGCATGATGCAAATTTTAATAAGAAAGAGCAAGAATAATCCTATTTTATTAGGCGAGCCGGGCGTGGGTAAAACCGCTATCGTCGAGGGCTTAGCGCAAAAAATCGTGGCAAAAGACGTGCCTACGAGCCTAGCAAACAAGCGAGTAATCGCGCTTGATATGAGCGCGCTGATCGCGGGCGCGAAGTACCGCGGCGAGTTTGAAGACAGGCTAAAAGCCGTCATAAACGAGGTAAAAAGCGCCGGAAATATCATCCTTTTTATCGACGAGATCCACACTATCGTGGGCGCTGGAGCTAGCGAAGGCAGCATGGACGCGGCAAATATCCTAAAACCCGCGCTTGCTAGAGGCGAGCTGCATGCCGTAGGCGCAACGACGCTAAAAGAGTACCGCAAGTATTTCGAAAAAGACGCCGCGTTGCAACGCCGCTTTCAGCCCATCGACGTCAAAGAGCCTAGCGTAAACGAAGCGCTTCAAATTTTACGCGGTATAAAAGAGCGCCTCGAGGTGCACCACGGCGTGACAATCACCGATAGCGCGCTGGTCGCGGCGGCGAAGCTAAGCGACCGCTACATCTCAAACCGCTTTTTGCCGGATAAGGCGATCGACCTCATCGACGAGGCCGCGGCCGAGCTCAAAATGCAAATCGAAAGCGAGCCCTATGAGCTAGCCCGCATCAAACGCGAGATCGTAACTCTGCAAGTCGAAAAAGAGGCGCTAAAAATGGAAGACGAGGCTAAAAACGCCGCTCGCCTAAGCGAAATCGAAAAAGAAATCGCAGATCTAAACGAGCAAAAACACGCCCTTGACGGCCAATTTGAAAACGAAAAGGCGGTTTTTGGCGGCATCTCAAAAGCTAAAAAAGAGATAGATAGCCTAAAAAGCGAGGCCGAGATAGCGCGCAGAAACGGCGATTTGCAGCGCGCGGCCGAGATCGAATACGGCAAAATTTTAGAAGCGGCCAACCGCCAAAAAGAGCTCGAAAAAAAATGGGACGAGATGAAAAAAAGCGGCGTGCTACTAAAAAATCAGGTCGATGAGGAGCTGGTGGCCGAAATACTAAGCAAATGGACGGGAATTTCGGTCAGCAAAATGCTAACTAGCGAAA
>CAUQRE010000224.1:0-3041 GCA_963520315.1 uncultured Campylobacter sp.
GTTGTACGTAATATCCTCGCATTTATTTACGCACAAACCAGCTATAAATCGTATTCGCTCGCATGTTGTACCGCAGCCTGCCTCGCTAGTATTAATCCGAAGCATTAGCTGTGCGGAGGCTGAATTTTTTAAATTTTGTTTAAGGCGCACGCTGCATGCGCTGTTTTCGTTGGGCCCGTAAATTTTATCGCTTTGCCCTAATTCGCGGGCAGCGTTTTGCGACATGGCGGCACGTATACGGGCGTCCCCATCTCGCGAGCTAGCCGCGCTTTGCAACCAGTATCCTCATATCTCATAGCAGGTTAAAATTTGCTCCGCATCCTCGTCGTAAGCATTATCTACCAGCACTCGACACGTGCGGGTATGCGGCTGCGTATGCCCTTCTTTTTCGCTGCCTTCGGGCGCTAAATTTTGCTCGGTAAATGCGCCCTTTCGCTCCGCTTTGTATTTTGCGCTCGCAGCCTGGCAAGAAGCAGCCGTAACGACGCCTAAAATTTTCGCGCCCTTTTGTTTAAATTTATGCATCAAAACAGGCTTTGTTGCGAGATATCGGACGGTCTCATTTTGCTCAAATTTATCCGTCGCTTTGCATCTGGATTTACTCGCCTCGTTCTGCGCAAATTCGCCCGAGCCGCCGTGCTCAAAGCCGCCCGCCTCGCTACGCAGATCAAGAACCCTCAGCTCATTCGGCTCGTTTATAAAGTGCCCGCGCCAGCCGTCTGATCTGTCCGCGGCAAGCTCGAATCTATCGAAATCAAAGTCCAGCTCCACGCGGAATTTAACGTTAAAATTCGCGTCCGTAAAAACAAGCTCGTTAGCGCCCTCTATTTCGCCGTTTTCGTCCGCTTCGCCCACGCGAATGCAGTATCCGCCGCCCGCGCGCTGCACCTGCGTCATAGGGCAAGCTTTAGCGATGATTTTAAGCTCGCAACCGCTCAAATTTAGGCGGTAAATTTGACCCGAGCGCGTAAAAATCAAGGAATTTAGCTCATCCTGCTTAAAAATCGCTACGCAGCCCTTTAATCGCTTTATCGCGCCCGTCTGCGTCTTAAAATCGTAGATAAAAAGCGTGTCGTCGGTCGCCGTAATAGCCTTTTTATCGCCGCCCTTGCTACTTAGCGCGATAAAATTGCCGTATTTTAGCACGCCATTTTTATGCTTTGAGATGAGCGCGAGATCCGCGGCGTTAAATTTATAAATCGTGTCTACAAAGCCCAAAACTACGAGAGTGCGGCCGTCATCGTCAAAGGTCGCGGCGCGGGTAAAATCGCGGAAAGGCGCGCCGGCTAGCTGCTCGCCGCTTGCGAGCGAGAATTTTCTAAGCTTCATCTGCTTTTGTTCGTCGTTATCGCCTACGTAAAATGCGCGATCGCCCTTTATCAGGATATTTTCGCCGATATCTCGAAGTCTGTTTTGAAGCGAGACTAGCCATAAAATTTTCATCGGTCACTCCTTCCGTCTGCGCGCAAAGAACACAGCGCGATTTATTACTTTTAAATTTACGCTATTTGCGTGGTGCTCGGTACTGATAAATCAGCACTTGAAGCTATGCTTTTCAGACAAATTTATCCGCACAAATTTCGATCGCTTAAGTGATTTATTCTCTTTAATTAATTTATGGCTATGTACTAATAGGTGGTTAATTTCTATACCACGCAGATTTTTTAGGCAGCATATTTTTAAATTTAAAGCAATTGCGCCGTATTTATCTGGCGTCTCTTACCGATACTTTTGTCTCGCGCTAATCAGATCTTGCACTTGGCATCGTTAAAGGCAAACACGTCAACGTGAGTGTTTTTACAATCAAAAATCTCTTACTAACGACGCTTTTTGCGATCACTTTTGTGTCAGCGTTTAGATTGTAAATTTTACTCATTTTGTTCCTTTCGTAAATTTACGCGTCATTGTAGCAAAAATTTTCAGACGATTTGTTGATAGGAATTATCTCTTTTATAAAGACAATATTTTTTTAATTTTTTAGTATATTATTTCCTTGTGATACACTAAAAATATAGACTTTTAATAACTACTTATATCACATAATCTTATATCTTTTGTAAGCTTATCTAATGTTATCTCTCTTTCTTTAATACTTAATTCGCACTGCCAAACAACTAACACTTTATACCCTATGCCAGATAATTCAACATATGTTTTTTCATCACGAATAATATTACTCGATATTTTTTTTAACCAGAATTCGGTATTGGTTGCAGGTAAAGTCGCTTTTTTACAATCATGATGTCCGTGCCAGAAGCAACCGTTTACAAAAATAACCGCTCTATATTTAGGCAAAACAATATCCGGTTTGCCGGGCAAATTTTTTACGTTCTTTCTGTATCGAAACCCTTGCGAAAAAAGATATTTTCGTACCAAAATTTCCGGTTTTGTTTCTTTTCCTGAAATTTTTGACATAATATCGGAACGTTTCGATTTTGAGAAAATATCCGGCATTTTTAAGGATGAATCACCGATAATCCAAGTCTTGCGGCATGAGAAGAAAATTTCTGTAATATATCTGCAAATAATTTAGGTTTTGCTCTAAAAAGGATTTTGTACTTCTCTTCATTCTTCAAGTTAGTATCTTCTTCTGCTCCAAAATATCTAAAATCTAAAATAAGAATCTGTGGAACAGCATCCTGCGGAATAATAACAGGATATATTTCCGAATAAAAGCACTCTTTTTTACATTTTAGACCATCAATTTGCTTTTTCGGGTCATTCTCGGCATTAATCAAAAAGCCTCCTATAAGTCTTGCTTTCACTCTTTTATCCTTATTAGAGAAATCACAGGGTGGTGTAATTTCGATAACAATATTTTTTGCCCCTTGAGGTGCTTTATCTGATTTGAAAAGACTATTAGCTCCTTTTATTTCATAGACATTTCCTGAAATAACGGAGTTTTGGTCTATATTATTTCCGTCAATTAAAAGTGCAGCATTTATATGAGCATAGATGTTCGGCAAATCATTCGGTTTAGAGAACGCTTGTACCGAATTGGGAAAAATATTTGACCCAGAGTTTTGGCAGTTGATCAACTC
>CAUQRE010000225.1:0-3031 GCA_963520315.1 uncultured Campylobacter sp.
TATATCTGCGCTATCCTGCCCTCGTAAGCCTGCCTCCACGCATCCGTGCCAAACTCCAGCGCGCGCCCCTCAAAGGCGTAGCTATAAGCGTCGTTTGCGCCAAAAAGCGCTAAAATCAGCAAATTTTGCGGAGGGTTTTTTAGATTTTCCAGCGCATTTTTTAGCTCCTCGCTCCAGTCGTAAAATTTTTTATTAGTTAGTCCGGTGCTTGCTTTGGCTAGATTTTTTATCGTGATTTTGCTTGTTTTTAGCGCGTTTTCAAAGCCCCAGCCAAAGCCTTGCATTATGGAGTCGCCTATCAAGATGACGCCTAAATTTTCATTTAGCTCGATGTCAAAAGCGTGGGATTTTGCCTGCTGCGCTTTATTTTCTTGCGCGGTTTTTTGCGCTAAACTCGCTAAATTTATATCCCGCGAACCGTTTCCGTCTAAATTTAAATCGGATACGACGGGGGAAATTTGAGCGTTTTGCGACGTTAGATTTGCATCTTTTTGCGAGCTAGAGTTTGCGGTTAAATTTTGTTGATTTTTGGCGTTTAAATTTACGGTTTGATTTTGCGTTACCGCGCTCACGGCATTTAAATCCGGCTTACTAAATTTAGCCCAAAAAACCCGCATAAATTTATCAAAAGCCGATTTTGCGCTCTGCAAGCCGTCCTCGGCCGCGCTTATAAATTTATCGCTCAGCGCCATCGCGCGCTCGTCCGTGATGAAAAAATCCTTTTGATATTTGGCTTCGTAGTAGTTTGACAGCGGTCGCAAAAATAGCGCAATCAGCGTAAAAAACGCGAGAAATACCCCAAAAAACGCTCTCATCAAAATCCTTGATATATAAAGTTAGGCATACCGGACGGCATCAAAAAGTAAATAATTATCCCAAAAATCGCCAAAAAAACGGCTGAAAAAATAACGTTTATATTTGCGAAAAATTTGACCAAAAGCGGGTAAACGTCAAGAGCGGCGTATAAAAATACGAACACGAAAACGCCAGCAAATAGCGCACAAATCGCAAGAAGCTCGCCGCCGGAGTTTCTAAAAATCGCTCCGATGTAGCGCACCGCTCCTTCAAAATCCATCGTGAAAAATACCCAAACCATACTTACGAAAATAAACGTAAAATATCGTCCAAGTATGACCGAATTTAGCCATTTGCGCTCGTCGGTTAAGTTTAAAAACACTACGCCAAGGCCGTGGATGAGCCCCCAGAGCAAAAAGCTAAGTCCCGCGCCGTGCCAGACGCCCGAGATCGCAAAGACTAGCATCACGTTTAGCTGTGTTTGCGCCTGCGTGCCGCGACTGCCTCCGAGCGGAAAATAGACGCACTCTTTGAAAAAATTCATGAGGCTGATGTGCCAATTTTGCCAGAAAATTTTTAAATTTCGCGCCGTAAAAGGACGGTCGAAGTTTTGCGGTAAAACAAAACCGCACATGAGTCCTAGCGCCGTTACGAAGTCCACGTAGCCGCTAAAATCGGCGTAAAGCAGCACGCTGTAGCCAAAAAGCGCGCCTAAAAGCTGCGAGGCGGGCAGGGTGGGCGCGGCAAAAACGGGATTAACTATCTCGAAAAGATGGTTTGCGACGATGAGCTTTTTAAAAAGCGCGGAGCACAAAAGCGCGAATATAACGGGGCTGGCGCGAAAAACCTTTGGGGAGTTTAGCGCCTCGAAAAAGGGTTTTGGCCGCAAAATCGGACCCGAAATAATCGCGGCAAAAAAGCTAAGAAAAATCAGCGTATCAAGATAGTCAGGCGCCTCTATCTCGCCGTCTCGCATGGCCTTTAGCAGCAATATACTCATAAACGAATAAAACGAAATGCCAAGCGGCAACGCGATATTTTCTAGGTGCAGGCGAGTGAATTTGATCGCGAAATAGTCGCCGTATTTAAAAAACGTAAGCGCGCAAAGCACGAAAATAATGCCCGCAGCAAACGGAGTTGCGGAGTCTTTACTCTCGCTCGCCCTCGCAAAAAGAAAAATCGCAGTGCTAAAGATAAAATTTATGATTAAAAACTTAAGCGCGAACGAGGCTAAAAAAAGGTAAGAAAAGGCGAGTAAAACGGCTTTTTGCAGGTGCGGGCGAGTGTTTAAAAAATAATAAATCGGCCAAAAAATAAAAAAGCACAAGCCAAATTCTATGGAAAAAAGGTTCATATCCCGCCTAAATTTTTGCGTAATTATATAAAAAAATTATTTTGGGTTAGGTTAAATTTGCATTTGGCGGGAATTTAAAATTTAACTTGCGGTTTTTGCTCGTGCGAGTTTTAAATTCGGGGCTCAAATTTGAGTTCAAAACGGCTCAAATTTGCTTGGATTAAATTTGACTCCAAATTTGAGCCCTAAATTCTCGCCCTCTTGCGAAAATCAGCTAAAATTTAAAGCCGCTCTATCGCCGCTAGCACGTTTGCCGCGTCGTTTGCGGGCTCGGCCACGTCGTTAAATCTTTTTACGACTTCGCCGTTTTGGATGATCAGCGTTTGGCGGCGGTAAAATTTCTTACCGTCGTTCGTGGTAAAGGTTTGTAAATTTAGCAGTGATTCTAGCTCGAAGTTTTCGTCGCTTAGAAATATAAAATTTGCTCCTACGCTTTGTTTAAACTCATTCATCTTTTCTACGCTTTGAGAGCCGGCGGCTATTAGCGTAAAGCCTGCAGATTCGAGCTTTGCAAGGTTTTCTTGATAGGCTTTGCACTGAAGCGTGCAGCCGGTTAGCCCCTTTAAATCCTTTAAATTTTCAGGCAAAAACTTCCCGCTCTCGCCCATTTTCGGATATGTAAAAACTATGCAGTTTTTGCCGCTCGTTAGCTCGCTAAATTTGACCGGATTTGCGTTTATGTCTTTCATTGCGCCCTCTTTGAGTGTGAATTATTAAAAAAATAGACTAAAAATAGCACCGCAAAGCTTATAAACAGCATAATCGCCGAATAAACGTGCGCCTTAGTGTAGTCCATGAGCTCGACGGCCTCGTAGATGGCGATGCTCGCGACTTTAGTCTTATCTGGGGCGCTGCCGCCTATCATCAGCACGACGCCAAACT
>CAUQRE010000226.1:0-3026 GCA_963520315.1 uncultured Campylobacter sp.
ACTTACGGTCTGCGTGCAGCTGCTAGCGCAGCGACGCAGAAGCCCTCTCTAATCCCACTGCACGTGAGATGTTACTGCGCTATGCGTAGGTTTATCTGGCACTGTCGCGCCGCAAATTTAAATTTGACATTTTCAGGGTGCGGGTCTCAGCGGCTCAAATTTGCAAATTTGAGCGAGGGAAGTCGGGGTGAAGTATTTTTGCGTTTAGACGCGGCGGATTTGAAATTTTGCGACGGGAGCTACCTCGTCGGTAGTGACCGAGCATAATTTCAAATCCAACAAAGTATAAACCAAAAAGACAAGCCGAAAAGCTAAATTTTCAGCCCGTTTTCGTACCAATCTATCTTCCTGGTCAAATACATCACCAGCGCTATCACCGCAAATATCATCACGCTGCCCATCAAAAGCGCGTAGTCTTCGGACTGCAAGATGCCGTAGAGCAAGCAGTAGCTAACCGCATGCACGAGCGCGATAAATACGCCCCATTTGCGCGCCCGAAAGATCGCCGAGCCGTAGAAAAGTATCGTCGCGCACACGGCTGCGGCCGCGACAAGATAGCTAGCTAGGAAGCTGATATGCTCGGAAAACGAGAGTACGAGCAGGTAAAACAGCACGTCGGCGGCTCCGATGAGCAGGTACTGGATCGGGTGGATGCGGACGCGGCTGTAAATTTCGCACAAAAATATTGCCAAAAACGGCACCGCTAGAAACAAGATCGCGTACGTCACGCAGCGCGCGATGAGCGAGTAGTTGTTTACGGGACTGATGAAGCTAGCCTCGACGCCCTCAAACCGTATATCGCGTCCGCCGTTCATGATCCACGCCTGCGGGACGCTGGTGCTAAGACCCGAGATCTCCCACTGCGCATTAAAGCCGCTACTCGTAACTTCGCGAGATTTAGGTAACCAGCCGCCACTAAAAGACGGCGAGCTCCACGAGGATTTTACGTCAAATTTATTATCCTGCCCCACGGGAACGAAGCTCGCACTCTGCCCGCCTTGCATAGATAGCGTGCCCGCTAGCTCAAAACCGCCGTTTGCTAAATTTGCGGGTAGCTTATAGTGGACGCTTTGGGCAAAGGGCGAGTATTTAGGCGGCGCAAAAGACTGCGCGAGATCCTGTCCGTTTGCTTTTAGCGCGGGAAATGCGGTAAAGGTCTTTTTGTTACCCACGCCTAAAATCAGCGTCGCCTCGCTTAGCAAAACGTCGCTTTCCGCGATATTTAGCTGCTCGAAATTTAGCGGCGCAAATTTGGCTTTTAGCGCGACTTCGCCGTTAAAAACGGGCACGCTAAAGATACCGCGCTTTAGATACTGCGGATTTAGCTGGGTCGATAGCTCATAAGACTGCGGCGCTATCATGATCTGCTCGGTGGTCTGCGATACCGTAGGTACGCCGTTTTCGTTATAGACGGCCGCTTGTTTTTTGTACGGCACCGAGATCAAAACGCCCTCGATCCTAAGCTCGCCGCCGACGGGTTGCATGATGGACTCCTCGGCGGTGCGCTTGACGTAGGCGCGATCAGAAATCATCGAGCTGATGAAACCTAGCGGGATAAGTAGCAGCAAAAGCAAGACGAAAATGATGACTGGCTTCGTCCAAAAGCCGCCTCTGACGCTATCCATGATTTTGTTTTCCATTGGATTTCCTTTTGATTTTTTTTCACTGCGATTTTAACTAGAAATCGTAATAAATCGGTAAAGGAGTCGGAAATTTCGGCTAAATTTCGGATTAAATTTAATGCCTAAAATCTGCGGCTAAATTTACGCGAATAAAATTAGCCGCTAAATTTAGCCTAGCTTATCGGTAATAGCGCCTATCGCAAAACAAATAAGGCAGGCCGTAGCCCGCCTCTTAGCTTGCCTAGTCTTTTTTGCCTTTGTTTAGCGATTTTAGCTTGGCGTCGGTGTCGTCCGTTAGCATAGTGAAGATTTCGTTAGTCAGATTACGAGTTAAAGCCTTGGCTTCCTTCATCATATTTACCGAAAATTCGTTTAGCAGCTTGTTTGCTTTGGCTTTGTCTTTTTTATAGAGCTTGACGTATTCGTCTTCAAATTTAGCCTGTTTGACCGCCAGCGCGTCCTCAAACTCCTTGTAGGCCTTTTTTACGACCGGCGAATATTTATCGTAGTCCATCATCACTAGAGTTTGCAGCTTTCTATACGTCCAATAAATCGACTCGTCGTCGGCCTTATACGAGCCTTTGTCGTAGCCGCCTATGAATTTATCCAGCCCGTAGTAATACGGCAAATAAACGCCAAGATCGGACATACCAAGCGCCACGTAGGTCACTTGGCCGATCTCTTGCGGTAGCCACGGGCGCACCTGCATCACGTGCGACTCGTAGGTTCTAAAGACGCTCACGGCGCGGTAGATGTTTTTTTGATTTTCGTCTTTGCTGGAGTAGTTATCGTACGGCGTGCCGTCGTAGTGGGATCTGAGCGCGGTTTTTAGATCCTGCACGCTTAGCTTTTTAACAGGTTTTAAAAATACCGGATAGTTGCCGCCGCCAAGGGTCTGCTTGTCTTTTAACTCGGGATTAAACATCTGCTGCACCCAGCAAACGCGCGGATAGTTGTAGGTCATATCCCTCTCGTCGTCTCTGGTGTAGGCCTTCGTAAACTGAAATTCGCCGTCTTTTGCCGGATCGTAGGCGCCGTTATCCTCGGCAAATTTGATCAAATTCTTTGACCCCATAAAATTCGGATCGTTTTCTTTGTAGTTTTGTAGTCTGCCTTGGTTTGCGGAGACGAAATACTCGTCTTTTGGTAGTTTAACCGCCATCCAGTGATGGCCGGTGCCCGTTTCAAAGTACCAAAGCTCGTTTTTATCCACAAACACTACGCCAAAACCCTCTCCCGCACCCGTAGTTTCTACGATCTCGCCCAGCAGCTTCACGCCCTGCGCCGCGCTTTTCATACGAGGCAGTAAGACGTCCGGTATATCGTCCTCCGTGATGCCGGTCGCTTCATTATACGGATCGATTTTTAGCAGTTCGTCTTTAGCATATATGGTCTCGGTGCCGC
>CAUQRE010000227.1:0-3011 GCA_963520315.1 uncultured Campylobacter sp.
AAACGCGAGCAAGGAAAAAATCCTAGAAAAAGTCGAATTTAAAAACGAGCAAATCCTGCAAAACGCACTTGCCTCGGGTCGCCCGATCATCGTGCAAACGGCGCACTACGGGCAGTGGGAGCTCTTTTCGCTGGCGATGGCGGCGAAATTTGGCGGCGTTAGCATCGTCGGACGCGCTCTTGATAGCGCGGTTATGCAACGCATTTTGGCGGTAAATCGCACCCGCTTTGATATCGAACTCATCGATAAAATGGGCGGCGCCAAGCAAATTTTAAAAGCGGTCAAGGCGCGCAGGCTAGTTGGCATCCTAGTCGATCAAAACACCGCCAAAGAGGAAGGCGTAGAGGTTAAATTTTTCGGGCGAAAAGTCCTGCATACGCCTGCGGTTAGCATTTTCGCGCAAAAAACGGACGCGCTCATCGTTCCCGCCTTTATCCGCGAAAAAGGGGCAAACCTCAGCGAAATTTGCTTTTTTCCGCCAATTGACGTTAGAGATTTTGACAAAGACGAAGCCGTACTAAAGGCCACGCAAGCGCAAGCTGACGCCACCGAGGCCGCCGTACGCGAGAAGCCGGACGAGTACTTTTGGTTTCATAAACGCTTTAAGCATTTTAACGAGGAAATTTATAAATGCTAAGCGTCGTTATCCTCACGCTTAACAGCGAAAAATACCTTGCCGAGGCGCTAAAAAGCTGCGAATTCGCAGACGAAGTCGTAGTGGTCGATAGCGGCTCGCAAGACGCTACGGAGCAAATTTGCGCAGGGTTTAAAAACGTCAAATTTCACAAGCAAAAATGGCTGGGATTTAGCGCGCAAAAGCAGCTGGGCGTCGATCTAGCGCGCAATCGCTGGGTTTTCGTGCTAGATAGCGACGAGGTGATTTTAGAGCCTTTGCGGGAGGAAATTTTGCGGGTTTTACAGCGTCCCGAGTTTTGCGCGTACGAGGTGGCTCGCGCAAATATCTTTTTCGGCAAGGAAGTGCGCACTATGGGGCTTTATCCAGACTACACGGTTAGACTTTTTGACAAGACGCGGGCGGAATTTGACGGGCGCGAGATACACGAAAAGGTCGTTTTAAAAAGCGCGGCAAAAACGGACGAGCAAATCTCGGCAGACGCCGCAAACGGCGCAAATTTAACCGCCGCCAAAAATCAAATCGGCAGGCTAAAAAATCACTTCAAACACTATGCATATGGCAGCATCGAGCAGTTTATCGACAAGCAAAATCGCTACTCGAGCCTGGGTGCAAAGAGCGCAAAATCAAGTAAATTTAAGGCCGTTTTAAATCCCGCGTGGACGTTTTTTAAGCTATTTTTCCTAAAAGGCGGCTGGCGCGAGGGCTGGCGCGGCTACGTGATAGCAAGGCTTTACGCGCAATACACATTTTGGAAGTACGTAAAATGAAAGATAAAAAAATCAAAATCCTAGTTATGAAATTTAGAAACATCGGCGACGTGTTGCTCACGACTCCGCTCGTCGAAAACCTGCGCCGCATCTACCCTGACGCGCAGATAGATTTCGCGCTAAACAAGGGCACCGAAGCGATGATCGAAGGCAACCCGCACATACAAAACATCCACGTTTACGACCGCGCAAATATAAAAGAGGTCGGCTTTTTCAAACGACTTTGGCGCGAGCTAAAGTTTATCCGCGCTATCAAAAAGCAAAAATACGACATCGCCGTGCAGACCACGACGGGCGACCGCGGCATCATCGTCGCCAAATACGCCAAGATAAAAACCATCGTGGGATTTGAGGGCAAAAACAAGACCGTAAATAAAATAATAACGCACAAAGCCCCTAAAATAGGCGGCCTGCGCCACACCGTAGATCGTAATCTAGACGCCCTGGCCGCGCTAGGATTTGAGCCTAGCGGCAAACGAGTTAGCGTGTATTTTGATCCAGAGTGCATCAATCATCTAAATTTACCGCTTAAATTTATCCACGTGCATCTAACTAGCCGCTGGATGTTTAAGTGCGCGGACGACGAAACTATGGCGCATATCATCGACTTTTGCGAGGGGCTGGGCGCGCGAGTGGTGCTAACGGCCGATAACAACGACGCCGAGCTAAAAAAGCTGGACGAAGTGCTGGCGCTGTGCTCCTCTAGCCCCGTAAATCTAGGCGGCAAACTCACCCTAAAACAAACCGCAGCGCTATCAAAGCACTCTGCGATGTTCATCGGCGTAGATACGGCGATCATGCACCTAGCCGCGGCCAACGACGTGCCCGTGATCGCGCTGTTTGGGCCTAGCGGAGCGTTTGAGTGGGGGCCGTGGGACAACGATCTAAACGAAAGCGGCTACACGCAGCGCAACGGCAACCAAACTATGGGCAAGCACGCGGTGTTTCAAAAGGACTGGGACTTCGTGCCGTGCGATAAAGAGGGGATGATAAAGCACGGCGTGGAGCGAACGCTGATGAGATTTGAGGGCGAGGAGCTAGAGGCGATAAAAAGCAAAATCAGGGAAAATTTGAGCCAGAGCTAAGCGTACTTTGTAAAATGCGGCCGCTTTGGCTAAATTTTACGAGCAAATTTGAGCCGCGAGCGGTAAATTTGGTAGCTTTGGTCAAATTTGGCGATTAAATTTATCGGCTCAAATTTTGTAAAGTCAAATTTGATTTGAACGCTGGCCGTCAAATTTGACCTTCTTGATTTTATAAATTTGGGCGCTTAAATTTGACGCCTAGGCTTTCTTTTCGTTAAACACATACGAGATCACGAAAACGATCAAACAAACGGGCGCGAACGCAAATGCAAACGCCACGCTCCAGCTGGCAGCCTGCTCGCCCTAAAAATATCCCTCCGCCAAGCACGCCAAAAAGCTGACGTAAAAAGCGCCGAGCGATAAATTTTCTACCGCAAAAAGCAGCAAACTAAGATCGGATTTTTTACAAACAGCTTGCTTGGCTTAAAGTTTTTATACCTGATAAACAAATACCAAAACAGCGCGCAAGCCAAAATCGCAAATATTACGATAAAAACGGCGATTCTTGGCACGCCATCCAAG
>CAUQRE010000228.1:0-3002 GCA_963520315.1 uncultured Campylobacter sp.
AAATTTGAGCTCGTAGAAGCGGCAGGCCGCGTAGAAGTACTAGTAGCCGACAAAGTCGACATCACTTTGGCAAATTTTACAAAAACGCCAGAGCGCGCTAGAGTCGTTGATTTTGCGCTTCCGTATATGAAAGTATCACTTGGCGTAGTTAGCCCGGACGGTGCGGTCATAAAAAGCGTGAACGAGCTAAAAGGCAAAAAACTAATCGTAAATAAAGGCACGACCGCGGATGCGTATTTCACGAAAAATCACCCTGACATCGAGCTTATAAAATACGACCAAAATACAGAAACTTTCGCCGCCCTGGTCGATAAAAGAGGCGTAGCGCTAGCGCACGATAACGCGCTGCTTTTTGCGTGGGCTAAAGAAAATCCTGGCTTTACCGTCGGTATCGAAGCTCTAGGCGATGTGGACGTCATCGCACCTGCTGTCAAAAAAGGCAATAAAGCTCTACTTGAGTGGCTAAATAACGAGATCATTGAGCTAGGCAAGGAAAATTTCTTCCACAAAGACTATGACGCTACGCTAAAACCGATCTACGGCGATAGCGTAAATCCGGAATCTCTCGTCGTCGAAGGCGGCAAACTATAAAACCCAAAGTCGGAAGAAATTCCGACTTTTTACTTTCCTTAAATATCTCGATTTTTAATTTACTGCGCAAATTTAGTGCGCCGTAATTTAAAAAAATAACCCAAAAGCCGCCTCAGCGCTTTATCAAAGCGGTTTTATTAAACGCGGCGTTTTATGCTAAAAATAACTCTAAAATATACCAAAACGCGCAAGGGCGCAAATTTAGCCTGATTTTTGGCAAAGATTCGTCAAATTCGGCCAAAAATAAGTAAACAAAGCCTTAAAGTTATGGATTTTGCCACACCTTAGCTAGATTTTACCTTCATCTCTAGCCCAACAGGCATTTTGGTAAGGTAAAATTTACTTTTTTGCAGAGCTTTGCAAAGCGGTTTAGGCGGCCTAATTTACGGCACAGCTCTCGTTTGCCACTTTTACATCTACGACCGTAACCAAAATCGCCGAGCTAAGTCAAAGCTAGAGCGTAAATTTAACCGCAAATGAGCTTTAGGCGGTAAGGCAAAATTTATGCTTGGTTAAAATTTTGCGCAAAGCTTACCCTTGCGGGTATTTTAAGTTAGGCCAAAAGCATTTTTATAGAGATTTGGGCGAGACGGACAGCGGCGATATACGCCGAATTTATCGTTGCCGCGAAACCTAGACGTAGTTAAATTTTAACTTCCTACCGCGCTTTATAGATCCGCGCCACGGTGAAATTTTACCCTCTGACCGCACCTCATCGCAGCTAGCCGCTTAGTTTGATCAGCTTGCGCCTTTACGCATTAAAACAACCTTAAAGGTCTTTATGATTATCACGATATCGTTCCAGATGCACCAGTTTTTCATATACCACGCATCCATCTGCGCCCTCGTCTCAAAGTCTACGTCGCTCCTGCCGCTAACCTGCCAGATGCCGGTAATCCCCGGCAAAACCGCCAAGATTAGCTCGGCGTATCGCCCCATGTCTTTGCGCTCGTACTGCGCGCACGGGCGAGGGCCTACGATGCTCATCTCGCCCTTTAGGACGTTGATTAGTTGAGGCAGCTCGTCAAGAGAGCTTTTTCTGAGGAAATTTCCGAGTTTGGTTACGCGCGGATCGTTTTCGTATTTATGAAATTTTTCAAAATACTCTACTTCTTGCGGATTTTTTTCAAGGTACTCTTTTAAAATTTCGGCTCCGTTTTCTCTCATCGAGCGAAATTTAAGACACCCAAACAGCTTGCCGTTTAGCCCCATCCTTTGATGCGAGAAAAATATCTTGCCCCTTGGCTCGCTTATCTTCATGGCGACCGCGACCGCGCAAAAAATCGGAATCAAAAGCGGTAAAGCCATAACTATCAAAAATATATCAAGCCCTCTTTTTAGCGCAATGTTAAATTTACTCTGCAAAGAGTTATGTATCGCAAAAAGGCTCGTGCGGGAGTTAAATAGGTTATAAATATGAGCCTGCGTAAAATCGTAACCTCTAAGCACGGGCGTGAATAAAATCTCTTTATTTTCCTTGATATTTTGCTCTATGAGCTCATTTAGCTCGCGCGCGCCCATGCCGCTGCCGCCTATAAAAAGCGACTCGTACTCGGTCTGCGCGCGAATATAACCGAGGTATTTATCCTCAAAAATCGCCAGCTCAAATTCCTCGTTCTCGCCTAAAATTTTAGCCTTCTTTTTCCAAAAGCCGAGTTTAAAGAGCAAAATTTTAGCTATAAATTTAAAGGCCGGGATAATAAAAATCATAAAGCCAAAGCCCAAAATCAAGCTGGCTCTTGAAAAATCATAGTTTATCTTTAGCAAGGCAAGCGCGGCTAAAGTAAGCAAAAGCCCAAAAAAACAGCTCTTTACTACTATGGCGCACTCGTGCCAAAAATCATACCTCCTAGCGTAAATCCCTTGATAAAAAAATAAGGCTATCATCAAGGCATAAGCGATGCCAAAGCCCTGATACTTGGATATATCAAGCAGCACGTGGTCGCCGTAAAATAAATTTTTAAGCTCGACTGCTATACCAAAAGACACCCAAATAGCCAAAAGATCGACTAAAAGAAGTATCGCTTTACAAAGATATTTTTTCATTTTTCCATCCAGATACGCGCCGCGCGAATTTCGCGCTTGGCGACTATTTTATTTTTTCTTTAAATTTTTCGTATTTTTTCTCGACGTAGCTTTTGATCTCTGCCTCAAAGCGCGCGCGCGAAAATCTTAGCGAATTTTCCCTAATTTTTACGGGTTCGAATTTGTCGCGATTTTGCTCAAATTTAGCCACCGCATCAAGCAGCTCTTTTACGTTTTGCTCCATAAAATATAACCCGCTCTCGCCGTCAATCACCGTCTCGCGAGCGCCGCCGCGACCAAAGCAGATCACCGGCGTGCCGCATGCCTGCGCTTCTACGGGCGTAATGCCGAAGTCCTCCTCGGCGGCAAAAACAAACGCCTTAGCC
>CAUQRE010000229.1:0-2989 GCA_963520315.1 uncultured Campylobacter sp.
TCTTAGCCGAGACGGGCGCGGGTCAGCACGGCGTGGCGACTGCGACTGCGGCGGCATTGCTCGGCCTTGAGTGCGACGTGTATATGGGTGCGACCGATGTAGAGCGTCAGCAGCTAAACGCATTTCGCATGCAGCTTTTAGGTGCTAGAGTCGTGAGCGTAGAAGAGGGTCTAAAAACCCTAAAAGAGGCCACCACTGCAGCGATCCAAGCGTGGGTAAACGAGATAGAAAGCGCCTTTTACGTCATCGGCTCGGCAGTCGGCCCGCACCCGTATCCTAGGATCGTGCGCGACTTTCAGAGTATCATCGGCCGCGAGACAAAGGCCCAGCTAAAAGAATACGGCGTGCATCCGGACTACGTCATCGCCTGCGTCGGCGGCGGCAGCAACGCGATCGGTATCTTTAGCGCGTTTTTGGACGACGCGGACGTAAATTTGATAGGAGTCGAGGCCGCAGGGTTAGGCGCACACACGCCCTATCACGCCGCAACGCTAACCAAGGGGCGCGCAGGCATCATTCACGGCATGAAAACGATCGTTTTACAAGACGAATACGGCATGATCGAGCCCGTGCATAGCATCTCGGCGGGACTTGATTATCCGGGCGTAGGCCCCGAGCATGCGCACCTGCACGAGAGCAAACGAGCCGCCTACTACGGCGTCACCGACGACGAGTGCATAAACGCGCTATATCTAACCAGCCGCCTAGAGGGCATCATCCCTGCGATCGAGAGCTCGCACGCGTTAGCGTATCTAGAAAAGCTATGTCCAAATTTGACAAAAAAAAGCGTCATCGTCGTAAACGTCTCGGGACGCGGCGACAAAGACATAAATACCGTGATGAGCTACGAGAAAGGAAAAATTTATGGCTAAGGTAAAAGACGCGTTCACAGGCAAAAAAGCAAACATCGGCTACGTCGTGGCGGGATATCCTAGCGTCGAAGCGACGAAAGAGTTTTTATTAAATTTAGACGGCAGCTGCCTAGATCTACTTGAGCTTGGCATCCCCTACTCCGATCCGCTCGCAGACGGCAAACTCATCGCGCAAGCTAGCTTTGAAACCGCCGCAAAGGGCGTAAACACAGACGCGATATTTTCCATGCTAGAAGAGTGCAAAGGCAAGATAAATAAACCGGTCGTTTTTCTCGTGTATTTTAACATCGTGTTTGCCTACGGCGTAGAGAGATTTATCGCCCGCTCAAAAGAGGTCGGTATCGCGGGCTTCATCATCCCCGATCTGCCGTTTGAGGAGAGCGAGGAGGTAGCGGGACTGTGCGCTAAATTTGACCTTGATCTCATTCCACTAATCAGCGTCACCTCGCAAAACCGAGCGGATAAAATTTTAAAATTCGGCTCAGGCTTTATCTATGCGCTCGGCGCTATCGGCGTGAGCGGATCGCAGCGAGCCAGCGAGGAGAGACTAAAAGCGCTCGTAGAGGGTCTAAAAAAAAGAAGCGATCTGCCTGTCGCGGTGGGCTTTGGCGTGAAAAATAAAAACGATGCGGACGAGGTAAAAACCTATGCCGACGGCGCGATAATCGGCACCGAGATAGTAAAGCTCACGGCCAAATTTGAGGGCGAAGAGCTGATAAAGCAAATCAATAAACTTTTTTAAATTTAGCCGCGTTTGCGTTAAATTTAAGTATAATCAAAAAATTTCGTTTAAAGGACGACGCGATGATGGACGTTGCGGAGCTTGGGATCAAGCATCTGTGCGAGGATACTCTGGGCTACAAGGTAGAGAGCGCAAAAAGCGCGGAGGGCGAATTTTACGGCTCGAGCTTGCCGATTTTTAAGGGCAAAGAGGAGTTTCACTTTTATCTTTATTTTAAAAAAGATACGCTAAATGGCTTTGCTAGCGTGCTTCTTGGCGTCGATAAGCTAGCCGAAGACGAGCTAAGCGACATCTGCAAAGAGGTGGCAAATCTCGCAATCGGATACGCCAAAAATCTACTAAACGAACGCGAAGCAAACGCCTATAAACTAGGGACTCCGGAGTATCTAGGCAGGGCGAGCTTTCACGTCAAACTAGACGATAAACGCGTCTATAAAATCAAAAATAGAACATTTCAAATAGGATATAAAAAGGGATGAGCGAAGAACTACAAGAAGTAACCGCCGTAGAAACGGCGCTGCAAGGGGTTCAGGAGATGTTGCAAGAGCGAGGCGGGCTTTTTAAAAGCTACGACGAGCTGATGGATATCGGAGTGGACTTTATCTCGGAGCTGGGTACCACGACTATTAGCGTAAAGCAGCTTTTAAAGCTCGAGGTTGGCTCTGTAATCGACCTAGAAAAGCCTGCCGGCGAGAGCGTGGAGCTTTTTATAAACAACCGAATTTTCGGCAAGGGCGAAGTAATGGTTTACGAAAAAAACCTTGCCATCAGGATAAACGAAATCCTAGACTCAAAATCCGTCATCCAGTACTTTAAACGAGAGCAGCTATGAGGATTTTCGCCGCGCTTTTGCTGTTTTTCGCCGCGCTTTGGGGGTCAAATTTATCCACTTACAACATTTATGAGCGCAGCGACCGCGTCGATATCATGCTTAGCTTTGACGCGCCTTATAGCGGGACTATCCTGCAAGAGCGAAAAGACGGCGCGATAACCCTACTCTTTAAAGACCTGCAAAACGATCAGAGTATCGAAAAAAGCGTAAATTCAAACATACTGCAAGAGCTTTTGTTTGAACCCAGAGGGCAAAATTTAGCCCTCGTGATAAAGAGTGCGGCCGAGGTGTCCGTTAGCGCGTCAAAGACCACCGACGGCTTTGGCCTGCGCGTGCGAGTAACGCCCCAAACTGCGATAAATTCACCCGCCACTACCGCCATATCCTCTCAAGAAACTAAAGAAAATATAACCGAAGCGTCAAATTTATCCGGCGAGCAAAACGGCTCAAATTTGAGCGCTCCTACTCAAAGCCCTAGCTTAAATTTAGCCCCGCAAAGCGGCGACGTAAATTTTATGACGCAGAGTATGAGCGATATGGTAG
>CAUQRE010000230.1:0-2982 GCA_963520315.1 uncultured Campylobacter sp.
CTATTCATCTTTTATCTCCTTTAGTTCTCTTATCATTGCCCGCTCTCTGGCCGTTACGTAGCCGTTGTAGTCGCTCTCGTCGCTCTCGTTTATGCGCGTGATTTTGGCGGTTTTTTCATCTAGCGTTTCAAAAAATATCGCCACGTCTCTCTTCGGAAAAATAGGCATAAAAATGCGTCCGTAGTACCTGACGCCTTCTTTAAATTTAGCCTCTTTTATCCTAAAATTTTCAAAATTTATCCCGTCCAGTACGCTAGATTGCGCAAGCTCGAGCTTTACGAATTTTTCATTTTTTATGTAGGCGTTTAGCTCGTCGAATTTACGGTGAAGCTCGACTAACAGCGTCAGTATCACCTGATCGCTTTCCTTCGTGTCGCCCTTTGCTTTGGCGCGCTTTATCCACGCTCCTAGCGGATCGTCCTCGTTGCCGCTTAGCTTGTCAAATTCGCGCAAAAACTCGTTTTCGCGATCGCCCGCTTCCTCAAAAACTATGTCTAAATTTGCCGGAACCAGTCTCATAAGCTAGCCCAAACGAAAACGAAAAAAAGTATGCCCAGATAGCCGTTTAGCGTGAAAAACGCGCGGTCGATCTTACTAAAATCTCGCCTAACGATGCGGTGCTCGGCTATTAAAATCGCGCCGCAAAGCAAAATCCCGACAAAGGCCGCCGCGCCGAGCCCTCCCGCCCACGCAAAAAGTAGCCAAAAGATCACGGCCGTAGCGTGAAAGATCGCCGAGATAAACATCGTAGCCTTTTCGCCGTAAACGCTAGGTATGCTAAAAAGCCCTTGCTCTCGGTCAAATTTGACGTCCTGAAGCGAATAAAGCAGGTCAAATCCCGCCACCCAAAACATCACGCCAAGGCAGAGCAGCACGCTAAAAAGCGGTATCTCGCCCGTGACCGCGACGGCTCCGGCGATGGGCGCAAGGCCAAGCGAGAGGCCTAGGACTAGGTGCGCCAGCTCGCTAAAGCGCTTAAAAAGCGAATATCCGCCAAGCACCGCTAGGATCGGAAAGCTCAGCCAAAACGCAAGCTCGTTTACGAGATAGGCGACGAGTACGAATATGACGGCGTTTGCCGCGATAAAAATTTGTAAATTCGTCCTGCCGATACGTCCGTCCACGCTCGGTCGATTAGCCGTGCGCGGGTTTAGTTTGTCGATATCCTCGTCCTTGTAGCGGTTAAAAGCCATCGCGAAATTTCTCGCCGAAACTGCGCAAAGAACGCCCAAAATAAGCAACTTCCAGCCAAACCAAGCCGTATCGTTTACCTGCGCGCTCGCCGTTATCATCGCGGTAAATATAAAAGGCAGCGCGAAAATCGAGTGCTTAAAGACGATCAGTTCGTTAATGTCTTTTAAAATATTTATAAATTTTTGCATAATCTTCCTGAAATTTTTGCTTTATTTTATCTTATAAAAGCGTAAATTGTGATAAAATTTGAGCAGATTTACGAATTTTAAGGCATTTTTATGAAAGAACTCGCCATCATCGGCACCACCGCTAGCGGAAAAACGGCGCTCGCGCTAAAACTTGCGAGCGAATTTAACGGAGTGATTCTGAGTCTTGATTCGCTTTGCATTTATAAATTTATCGATATCGCAAGCGCTAAGCCGACCGCGGACGAGCTAGCCTCAGTGCCGCATTTTGGGGTAAATTTGCTCATGCCCGATGAGCATTTTGACGTCGGGATGTTTTTTGAGGTTTATAAAACGGCTCGCGAATTTGCGCAAAAAAACGGTAAAAATTTATTTATAACCGGCGGCAGCGGATTTTATCTAAAGGCCTTGCTATCGGGTCTAACGCCTAAATTTGAGCGCGTAGAAAGCAGCCTATCAAACGCTCAAATTTATGAGCTCGTTTCAAGCCTCGATCCGGAGTTTGCCGCCAAATTTAGCGCAAACGACACCTCTCGCGTGCAAAAGTGGTTTGACATCTACTCGTTTTTGCGATCTAGCGGACGAGGCGAGGCCGTGAGCGCGTATCTACGCGAAAATACCCTAGCTCCCGTTGCGTCAAATTTGGCGATTTTCGAGCTTAGCTGGGATAGGGACGAGCTGAGGGAACGTATCAAAGAGCGCACTAGAGCGATGTTTGAGCAGGGCTTGCTGGACGAAGCGCGGGAGCTGTTTGCTCGGTATCCGCAGCGACCAAAGCCGCTAAACTCGGTCGGTCTAAAAGAGTGCGGCGAATTTTTGCGAGGCGAGATCAAAACCCAGGCCGGGCTGGAGGAGCTCGTCTGCACGCATACGGCGCAGCTGGCCAAGCGTCAGCGGACGTTTAATAGATCGCAGTTTGAGAGTAAATTTAGCGGTTCGGTCAAAGAGTGTGAAGAGAAAATCATAGAATTTTTGAGTGATTGATTCTGATTTGCGACTCGTCTCTTGCGCGCCTTTAAATGAGCTAGAAATTTTCTCCCTCGATGAACTAAATGTTCTATCTTCGGTCGAAAATTTTGTCGCAACATTTAAATTCATCGCAAGATACTTCGCCTTATCGTTTTACGCTCAGATTTGCAAATTTAACTCGAAATTTTACGCACCGAGACCCTGCGTTGTTTGGTGGCGTCTAGCTTTTATGTTAAGGGGGAAGGGGCTTGAATTACGAAGTCGCTCCCTTCCCCCTTAACAATCCTCCAACCCCTACAACGTGAGAGGTTGCTGCGCTATGCGCAGTTTTATCTGGTGCTGTCGCGCCGTAAATTTTAAATTTGCATTTTTAGGGTGCGGGTCCCGATGAGTCAAATTTGCAAATTTGAACGTAAAACGATAAGGCGAAGTATCGCGAGATGATTTTTCGAGTTTTGAAGCAAAATTGAGCGTGCGCTAGGCATATAGCCTGCGGAGCGAAAATTTTGCGTTCTGCTTGCAGTTGCGAGTACAACGAAGCAAAAATCTCGGAAAAGCACTCACGAGACAAGCCGCAGCAAGGCTAAATTTTAACAGCCAAACTCACGCTAAATATCCCATCCCCATCTATCCA
>CAUQRE010000231.1:0-2970 GCA_963520315.1 uncultured Campylobacter sp.
CGGCGTTTGCGTCGCGGTCGCTCTTATCAAGCAAAATAACATGAAATTCGGCATAGCGCTCATCTTTTGGGTGGCGTTCGTGCGCTATGTCGATTTAGTCGGCGATTACGTCAGCGCTAGCGCGCTATTTTTGGTATTTGCGCTCGTGGTGCTCGGGGTATCTAGGATCTCTAAAAAAAGGAGCGCGAAATGAAACTAAAGCTAATTTTTGCCGCCGCGGTATTTCAAATTTTAGCCGTGATAGCGATGCTTGCGTATGCGTACGCGCCGATATATTTTGGCAAAGAGATCTTGATACGAACCACCGTTTACGATCCGCGCGATAGGTTTCGCGGCGACTACGTGCACCTTAGCTACGGCTTTGCGAGCGTTTACGAGCTGGATAAAAGAGACTCGAATTTAAGCAAAAGGCAGCAGCTGCACGGCACAAAAATTTACGCCGTTTTAAAGCAGGACAAAGACGGCAGATATAAATTTGATAGATATAGCTTTGAGCGGCCTAACGGCGGGACGTTTTTAGCGGGCAGGGTTGATTATAATACCGCAAAATTCGGCATCGAGGCCTTTTTTATGCCGCCCAAAAATGCGAAGCAGATGGAGCGAGATATGATGGAATTTAACGCCACCGCCGTCATCAGCGTGATGGATAACGGCAAAGCTCGCATCAAGGATATCGTAGTAGAAAAACCAAAAGTCGGAGAATCTAGCAAGCGTTAAATTTACGGGCGGCCGGAGGAGCTAAATTTGACTAGGCTTAAATTTGAGTCAAATTTAACCCCTCGCCGCTACCGTAAAAATCTCAAAATATAAATAAAACGCAACGAAATAATATCCGCAAGTATGAAACTAAAGCATTTTTTTAACATCTAAGAGTATAATAACCCCAAAAATCGCTAAGGAGAAACAAAATGTGTAAAGATTGCGGATGTTCGATGGGCGGGCACGATCACGCCCACACTCACGCAGACGGCACGACTCACTCGCATGCTCACGATCACGGCGCCCAGCACGGACACGGCGCGGCTCACGAGCATAGTCACGGCCACGCGCACCCGGCGCTAAACGACAGCAAAACCGTCGAAGTGATAACGAAAATTTTATCCCAAAACGACGAAGAGGCCGCGCACAACCGCGCTCATTTGGACGAGCACGGGATTTTATGCGTAAATCTCATGAGCAGCCCCGGCAGCGGCAAGACAACGCTACTAGAAGCTACGATAAAAAGCGGTAAATTTAAAATCGGCGTCGTCGAGGGCGATCTAGAAACCAATCAAGACGCCGACCGCATAATAAAAGTCGGCGGCAAAGCCTACCAAATCACGACCGGACAAGCATGTCACCTGGATGCTTTTATGGTACACGAGGGGCTTCATCATCTGCCGCTAGAGGGCCTTGATATAGTTTTCATAGAAAACGTCGGCAACCTCGTATGTCCGGCTAGCTACGACGTGGGCTCGCACTTTAACATCGTGCTGCTCTCAGTACCTGAAGGCGACGACAAGGTAGCAAAATACCCCGTGATGTTTCGCGCCGCCGATCTCATCGTGATAACTAAAACTTCGTTGTTGCCGCATTTTGAATTTGACGTGAAAAAAGTCGTCAAAGAGGCTCGCAAACTAAATCCAAAAGTCGATGTAATCGAGCTTGACGCAAAAACGGGCGAGGGCATGGAGAAGTGGCTAAATTTCTTAAAATTTAAAAAAGAGCTAAGATAATGTGCCTCTCAATCCCGTCAAAAGTGGTCTCAATCGACGAAGATAACGTTGCTACCGTAGAGACTCTAGGCGTGAGTCGCCGCGTGAGCCTCGATCTCATCGCCGAGCCCGTAGCCGTGGGCGAATACGTGCTCATCCACGTCGGCTACGCGATGGAGAAAATAGATACGAAATTTGCGCTAGAAAGCATCGAAATCTACCGCCAAATCGCCAAAGATATGCAAAGCGGCCAGATCGGCGCGGATGAAGGCGACGCGGGACTAAGCGCCATGCAAGCGGCGACAAACGAGCCAAACGCAAAGGAAAAAGCGTGAATCTAATCAATGATTTTCGCGATAAAGAGCTTATTTTAGCGCTTTCAAAACTCATCAAAAAAGAGAGCGTAAAGCCGCTAAATATCATGGAAATTTGCGGCGGGCACACGCACTCGATCATGAAATTCGGCTTACCGCAGTTAGTGGGCGAACATATAAATTTCGTCCACGGCCCGGGCTGTCCCGTGTGTGTGATGCCAAGAAGCCGCATAGACGAAGCGATCAAGCTAGCCCAGATGCCGGGCGTAATTCTCTGCACTCTAGCCGATATGATGAGAGTTCCGGGCTCAAACACCAGCCTGCAAAAGCTACGCGGCGAGGGTTGCGACATCAGAGCGCTATATAGCCCGCTAGACTGCATCAAAATCGCGCACGAAAATCCCGAAAAGAGCGTGATATTTTTTGCGATCGGGTTTGAGACGACGACGCCTATGAGCGCGAATTTGGTGCAAAAGACGCTGGAACTCGGGCTAAAAAATCTATTTTTCCATATAAATCACGTTACGGTTCCCGCACCCGTGCGAGCAATCCTAAACGACGAAGGCGTCAAGATCGACGCATTTTTGGGACCTAGTCATGTGAGCGTGATCACGGGCTACGGCATCTACGAGAGTATCGCGGCGGAGTATAAAAAACCTATCGCGGTTAGCGGATTTGAGCCGCTTGATCTGATGGACGGCATCCTAAACCTCGTCCGCCAGCAAAACGCGGGCACGCACGAGGTCTATAACGAATACGCAAGAGTCGTCACGCACGATGGCAACGTAAAAGCGCAGGAACTCGTAGCTAAATTTTTCGAGCCGTGCGACTTCTCGTGGCGCGGTCTTGGCGTGATCGCGCAAAGCGGTATGAAGCTGCGCTCCGAGTACGCCGGGCTTGACGCGAGAGTCAAATTTGACTGTAGCGTGCAAAGCAAAGGCGAGAGCAAGGCCTGTATCTGC
>CAUQRE010000232.1:0-2949 GCA_963520315.1 uncultured Campylobacter sp.
AATTTCAAGCATCAGCAAGCAAAAAAGAGTAAAATTTGAAAAACGATAAAGAAAGGAAAGCCAAGTGATACATAAAATTTTGATCGCAAACCGCGGAGAGATCGCCGTTCGCGTGATCCGCGCCTGCAAAGACCTACACATCAAAAACGTCGCCATCTACACCAAGCCCGACCAAGACTGCCTGCACGTTAAAATAGCCGACGAGGCCTACCAGATCGGCATCGACCCGATCAAGGGCTACCTAGACGCCAAGCGCATAGTCGAGGTCGCAAAAGCATGCGGCGCAGACGCGATACACCCGGGATATGGATTTTTGAGCGAAAACTACGAATTTGCCAAAGAAGTCGAGGATGCGGGGCTGGTTTTCATAGGACCTACCGCCGACGTCATCCGCAAAATGGGCAACAAAAACATCGCTCGCTATCTGATGAATAAAAACGGCATCCCTATCGTGCCCGGCACCGAAAAGCTAAATAACGAAACGATAGAAAACATCAAACTATACGCCGAGCGCATCGGCTATCCGGTCATCCTAAAAGCTAGCGGCGGCGGCGGCGGACGCGGCATACGCGTCGTGTGGAAAGAAGAAGAGCTAGAGTCTAGCTTTGAAAGCTGCAAGCGCGAGGCTAAGGCGTTTTTTAATAACGACGAAGTTTTTATGGAAAAATACGTCGTAAATCCGCGCCACATCGAGTTTCAAATTTTAGGCGACAAATACGGCAACATCATCCATCTAGCCGAACGCGACTGCTCGATCCAGCGCCGCCACCAAAAGATCCTCGAGATAGCGCCGAGTCCGACGATGAGCGAAAGCCTGCGAAAGAGCATGGGCGTGACCGCAGTCGCCGCGGCAAAGGCCGTAAACTACACCAACGCCGGCACGATCGAGTTTTTGCTCGACGACTATAACAACTTTTATTTTATGGAGATGAACACCCGTATCCAGGTCGAGCACGGCGTGACCGAGGAGATCACGGGTGTGGATCTCATCGTGCGCCAGATCCGTATCGCAGCCGGCGAAATCCTCGACATGGAGCAAAGCGACGTCATCACGCAAGGTTTTGCGATCGAGGCTCGTATCACCGCCGAGGATGCATGGCAAAATTTCATCCCAAGCCCCGGCGAGATCAGCGGCTACTACCCTGCTCTAGGCCCTTCCGTGCGCGTAGATAGCCATCTATATAAAGACTATCAGATACCGCCGTTTTACGATAGCTTGCTAGCTAAGCTAATCGTGCGTGCGCCTAGCTACGATCTAGCCGTAAATAAGCTAAAACGCGCGCTGGATGAGTTTACGATCGAAGGCAGCGTCAAAACCACGATCCCGTTTTTGCTCAGCATCAGCAAGGAGCGCGACTTTAGGCGAGGATTTTTCGATACGTCATACGTCGAAAACAAAATGCCTACCCTATTAGAAAAAATGAAAACCAAAGACAACGAGGACAACGAAGAGGTAATCGCCGCCATCGCCGCCGCGATACAAAGAGTAAAAGACGCCAGGAAATTTAAAGAGGAGCACGCGGATGAATGATTTTTTCGATAGTTTAAAGGATATAAAAAAAGAGCTGCAAAAGGAGCAAAATGCAAATTTGAGCTCAAATTCAGCCGCCAAAAACGCCGCGAAGCAAAATTTAAAACCTGAGCCAAAAACCTTCAGCAAAGAAGAAGCCATCGCACACAAAGAGCAAAATTTACGCGATGAGTTTCTAGCCTACGTCAAGGACGCGGATATCAAAAAGTGCTAGTCGTGCCGTTTTCCACCCTGCCTAGCCCCTGCCCCTACCTCAAGGACAGGGACTCGCGCATGGAGTATCGCTACATAGACGGCTGCGACTTTGCCGTAAACGACGCTCTAGCTAGGCGCGGTTTTAGGCGCTTTGGCAAATATTTCTCCAAGCCAAACTGCGCGGGTTGCCGCGAGTGCGTAAATATCAGGGTCGATGCGCTAAATTTTAAATTTAGCAAATCCGCCCGCCGTACGATACGCAAAAACGAAAACACCAAAATCATCCTCACAAAGCCGCTCATAGACGACGCGCACGTGGCGCTATACAAAAAATACCATAAATTTATGCAGCAAAAGCGCGGGTGGAAGTACTACGAGCTGGACTTTCGCCGCTACTACGAGCTCTACGTCGCCGGGCACGCGGAGTTTGGCAAGGAGATTGCATATTTTGCAGACGGCAGGCTCATCGGCGTAGATCTCATCGACATCCTTAGCGACGGCATCTCGGCGGTTTATTGCTATTACGATCCTGATTTTGCGGACCTTAGCATCGGCAGATACTCGCTCTATCAGCAAATTTTACTGGCTAGACAGCTAAATCTGCGCTGGATATATCTAGGCTACTACGTCAAAGACTGCCCTAGCCTAGCTTATAAAGCCGGCTACAAACCCTACGAGCGCCTGCGCGAATACGTCCCGCTAGAGCAGGCGCCCGTGTGGGAAAAAGCGGAATAAAAAATGCTTTCAAATGCGTTTTATAAAGGTAAAATTTGATAAAAGTAAGTCAAAATCTAGAATCTCTAAGCATAGAAACATCAGACGCGGATCTGTTTTTCGAGCTGCAAGCGCTTATAAAGCGAAACTTCGCCAAGACGCTGGGGCAAAAAGGCAAAGTGATGTCGTTTTACGACGAAAACGAGAAGGTTCAGCGCAAATATTTCGTCAAATTTCTAAAAAAACTCTGCCAAAGATACGAGCTAAAAAACGTAAATTTAAACTTCGCCGAGTATAAAACCATCAAACTCCACTACATCCAACCATACTCGCTCAAAGCCATGGTTTTCGTCGATGTCGCCTTCGTGCGCGGCGGCGCGATATTTAGCTTCGATCGATCAAACGAAGCCTTCATCTCGCACATCATCAAGGGCTTTGAGTCAAAGCAAATTTTATCCGCCGAAGGTCAAATCGCCATAAATATCGCAAATTTGGGCGAGTGTGCGCGC
>CAUQRE010000233.1:0-2940 GCA_963520315.1 uncultured Campylobacter sp.
GCACCGTGTGAGCGACGTTGTGATCGTAAAACATCCCGATACCCGCGTGATTTTGACCGACTACGAGCTTATCCGCGCCTAGGCGATGCGCCGCGATGCACTCTAGCGTCGGATTTAGGTGCGAGCTAAAGAGGCTGGAGTTTTCAAACGGTACGATGATTAGGCGATTTTGCGGGATGTAGTTTTGGATGAAGTATTCAAGCACCTTTTTTTTGAGCGCAAAGCTCATCACCTCGTCGGCGCCGTGGCTTTTGAGTAAAAAAAGCAACACCAAATCAGCCTTGTCTATCGTCATCCTAATAAGGCGTTCGTGCGCGCGGTTAAACGGCTCTGCGGTTAGCATGATAGCCGTGATTTTTTGCGCGTTTTGCTCCTTTTTAACGGTCTCAATACGCTCTTTTACCTTTTCTAGCGCGCTGCCGTAGATTTTTATCTCGCCGCTTATAGCTAGCTTGCCGCAGCATTGCCGCGCCGACTCGGTTTCGTTAGCGCGAAAGATATTTTGCGCGCTTTTGGTCTCATCAAATTTAAAAGAGCCGCTTACGTTTATATGTCCGACAGACTCGCCGCTAGAGTTTATCAGCTCTATTTTCTCGCCTTTTTGCGCGTTTTTTATCGTTTCTTGATTGCGCTTGCCTTGCGGCGCGAATACGAAAGCATAGGGCATCGGCTCGCCGCCTAAAAAGCCCGTTTCATAAACCTCGTTTGCCTCTTTTTCGTTCATCAGGCGGTTAAATTTACTAAAAATTTGATTTTCTATGAGATCAAGCGCGCCGAAAGCCTCGTCGTTTATCAGTATGCTATTTTTTCTTGGCGACGTCATATTTTTTCCTCTTTTCCCAAAGCGATTTGCGCGAGATGCCTAGCTTTTTGCTAAGCTCGGTGTCGGGGTATTTGTCCTGATAGTTTACGATGATGTGCTTGATGTAGTCGTCGATCGTCAAAATTTCGTCGATTTGGAAATTTTTCTCGTCGCTTGAGATGTTTAGCGTCTCCATAGGCGCTTCTTCGTTCGGATTGGTCGAGCTTGCGATGAGCTTGCGTTTAGCGGCGAGAGATACGATCTGATTTTTGGCCTCTTGGCGTAAAATTTGAAAATTTGAAAAATATAAAAGCGTGCGCGGATTTGCCACGGCTACGGCTTCTACGTCGATGCCTGGCTCTAGCGGGACGTATTTGAAGCTCAAATTTAGCGCCTTTGCGTATTCGAAAACGAAATTATCGGCGTTTATCATTTTATTGCATTTGATGAGAAGCGGCAGCTTTATGCGCTTAAAGTCAAAATTTAGCGCCGAGACGGCCTTAAAATGATAGTTTAGGTAGTCCTGATAGGTTTTTATAAACGTTTGCAGTCGCCTAAACTCCTCGAAATGCTTGATCTTTCGCACCAGCTCCTCGATCATAAACGGCTTTTGTATGTAGTCGCTAGCGCCAGCTTTTATCGGGATCGAGACGGTGTCGTTGCTGATATAGGTGATGAGCAGGATGACGACGGAGTCTTTAAATTTTTGTATGATTTTTAGCGTGTCGTCGCCCGCAAACGCGCTAGAGAGCAGCACAACGTCAAAGTGCACGTCCTTGGCGCCATCCTTTGCCTTCTGCTCGGGCTCGCTTTTCATCGCCTCCGCCGCGCTCCTTGCGATCTCGCACTCGTAGCCTAGATTTTCTAGCTTTGATGCGATGCTTTGGGCTAGGTAGATTTCGTTTTCTATTATCAAAACTCTCATTTTTTTACTTTCGTCGTTTTATTTTTGCGTCCAGTCGTAAATTTTTAGACTCGCCGACGCCGTGGCGGCTATGCCCTCGCCTCGCCCCGTAAAGCCTAGCTTCTCAGTCGTCGTGGCCTTTACGTTTATGCGGCTCGGGGTTAAATTTAGCGCATTTGCGATGTTTATTTCCATCGCGGATTTAAATTTACTAAGCTTTGGCCGCTCGGCGATAACTGTGACGTCGGCGTTTATCAGCTCAAAACCGACGCTTTGAACAAGCCTATATGCTTCTTTTAGTAACATAGCCGAGTCCGCTCCTTTAAATTTATCGTCGGTGTCGGGGAAATGCTCGCCTATATCGCCCAGCCCGGCCGCTCCCAGTATTGCGTCGATGAGCGCGTGGATAGCTACGTCGCCGTCGGAGTGAGCCTTTAAATTTCTTTCAAAAGGGATTTTTTCGCCGCCGATTGTTACGAAACTTCCCTCTTTTTTCTCTTCTTCAAAGGCGTGCACGTCAAAACCGTTGCCGACGTAAATTTCGCTTGACGGCGCGCCAAGGCCGTAAATTTTAGAAAGGTCGTCTTTAAACGTGATTTTTCTCGCGTTTTCGTCGCCTTGCACGTACCAAATTTTACCGCCTGCAGCCGCTATCGCCGAGCTATCATCGGTATAAATTTGACCTGATTCAAGCGCGCCTTTTAGCATCGCCGTGCGCGAGAGCTGCGGAGTTTGGATGAGCTTGATCTGCTCTCTATCTACGACGCCCGCGCCTAGATAAACGGTATCGGGTACTTTTAGCGCAGGCACGACGCAGTCGGCGTTTTGGATGCCGCCTATTATGCGAGAAAAAAGCTCCGCGCTAATCATCGGACGAGCGATGTCGCTAACTAAAACAAATTCGCTTTGAACGAGCTTAAGAGCGTTTTTTAGGCTCTCTTGACGCGTCGCGCCGCCTTTTACGAAGCGATACGACGGGGCAAATTTACTCATATATTTTTCCTCGTTTGAGGCGATGATTATCTCTTTAAAAGCGTAATGCGAGCTTAAATTTTTAGCCGCAAAGAGCCATAACGGATCGCCTCCGACGCGCAACCACTGCTTTTTAACGGGCATTTCAAAACGGCTGGAGCTTCCGGCTCCGAGCATTATCAGCGTAACGTCTAGCAAAATTTCTCCTTTGGCGAAGTGTTACGATATTATACAGATAAAAAGCTTGTTTTTATCTTTTTTG
>CAUQRE010000234.1:0-2938 GCA_963520315.1 uncultured Campylobacter sp.
GGTATGGACGATCATAATATAAATTTAGCCGTCACCGGTCTAACCAATGCCGCCAACAACGTAACCGAAAACGTTAAATTTACGGCATCTATGGCTCCGCTCTCAGGTTCGTTAAGCTCCGGAGACGCCGCAAGAGTAACCGATAGCCTAAATATGGCGGCTCACAGCTCTAGTACCGATATCTACGATAGCCTAGGCACGAAACATAATGTCAAGATGGACTTCGTAAAACGCGGTTATACAGAAAACGGCGGAACGGAGTGGACGATGGTGATCCAGGTAGCCGAACCGAATCAAATAAGCACTACAGAGCCTAAAAACGTGATAACCGGTTACGTGAGATTTAACCCGGACGGCTCGCTAGCGACGTATAGCCCTGCTAGCATTACCTTCGGCGCGCAAAACGGCTCGTCTATCGGTCAGCATATCGAGCTAAAATTCGGTACTACGCAGACCACCGACGGACTAACCAGCACCGATAACAACTCAAGCACCTCCGACATCAGCCAAGACGGATACGCTAGCGGCGAGCTACACGGACTAAGGATAGACGGAGCAGGCACCCTCATAGGCTCCTTTACCAACGGCAGAAGCCTAGGACTGGCGCAAGTGGGCGTGGCCAAATTCGCAAATAACCAAGGCTTAGCCGGTGAGGGCGGAAATTTATTTTCTCGCACGGCAAACTCGGGCGACCCGATCATCGGCGCTGCCCAAACTGCCGGACGCGGTAAAATTTCGGCCTCAAGCCTAGAGATGAGTAACGTCGATCTATCTCGCTCGCTAACTCAGCTCATCGTCGTACAGCGCGGCTTCCAAGCCAACTCAAAGACGATAACCACTAGCGACGAGATGCTAAATACGCTGCTTCAACTAAAATAATTTATTTCTTCGGGCTTTAGTTTCGTCTAAAGCCCTTTTTATCGATTTTTAGCTAAATTTACCGCTAAATTTAACTAAAAGAGTCAAAAATGCAAGTAACGCTTTTAAATTACACCCCGCTAAACATCTGCTCGCACGCTATCCGCACATGTTGGCAAAGCTTTGAAAAAGGCGATAATGGCGGCGAAAAAGACGTCGAGCTCATCGAACGCGTCGGTAATAAATTTAAACACGCCAGCACGCTAGAACACCTCTCCTATAACTTCTACATCCAAGGCATCTCGCGCGCCTTGCTGCAAGAGCTGGCCCGTCACCGCGTGGCAAGCCTCAGCGTCAAATCAACGCGCTACACGCTAAAAGAGCTAAAAAAAGAGCTCAAATTTGAGCTTGGCGACTTTGAGCGGGCGGCAAGATTTATTGTATTAACGGGCGACGAAACGATCGATAACGCAAGCATCAAAGCGCTAGAAAACCTGCGCGAAATCCTCGCAAACACCACAAAAAGCCTCGACATCGTCAAATACTGCCTACCCGAGTGCTACAAAACGGAGCTCACGTGGAGCGTAAACGCGCGCAGTTTGCAAAATTTCCTCTCGCTTCGCAGCTCAAAATCGGCGCTTTGGGAGATCAGAAATCTCTCGCTAAAGCTTTACGAGTCGCTGCCACAGGAGCATAAATTTATATTTGAAAGCTGCGTAAATCAAGAAACGCAACCTAAATAAACGGCTTAAAAATATCAGGTCCTCTAGCTGCCGGCGAAGGTTTTGCGGAGCGAGCGGGCAAATAGGGTTTAACGCGCGCGGATTTAGAGTAAGCGTTTGATAAAATAAAAAGCCTCGCACAAACGCTACGGTCGTAGGCAAAAAAGCCGAAATTTGGGCATTTAAAAAGCAAAATTTAAAATCGTCGCGAGCGGAAGCGAAGTTTTATCTGCGGCGTAATCGCGGAGTATTTATCAAGACTTTGCGTTGCGTGCAGGCGGTTACGATAAAAGCTTCGTTTTAAACAAAATCTAGATTTTTACCCCATTTTGCCGCGGCGATAGAGGCGCTTAAATTTCAAATTAAATTGCCGCAAATTTAACGTAAAAGCAATTAAATCATAAGAGCGCAATGGCAAAGCTCTACTCGCGTGTAATCAAACTAAATGCTTTAAGGGCGTATGAAGGGCTTAAATTTATCGCTAAACGGCAAAAATCTAATCAGGCCTTAAATTTATTTTTGCGCTAAATTTTTGTTATTTTAAGCTGTTTGCCTAAAGCTACGATTTGTCAGCGATTTTGCTCGGGATAAGTTTGGATTTAAAGGTGCGGTTCTAGGCTTATTATGAGGAAAAATCGCTAATCGCCAAGCTTGGCGACAAAAAACATAAAGCCGAAAAAAACGCCAGGAGAAAAAGCGAAAACCATATAAATTTAAAAATCCGCCGAAAATCGGCGGAAAAATTATTCGTCGTATTTTAAGAAAATATCCTCGCCGCCTTTTTCAAGGTTTAGGATACCTTCGCCGCGTTTAAACGTTATCTCGGCGCCGTCGTCATTTGCTAGTCTCGTGCCGCTTGCGGTGACCGCGTTTTTAAGGTTGATTTTGTGACCTTTGCTGTCTTCTAGCACGGCAGTGTTAAATTCGTCCGTCGAGCTTAGTTTGACGACGTATTTCGGGTCGTTTACGCCGGTAAATTTAATCACTTCGGCCTGCGATTTGGTAATTTGCGCTTTGTTCGTGCTTTCGCTTTTGTTCGCCTGGCAACCGCTAAGCATAGCAACTGCGGCAAAAGCCGCCAAAGATGAAACTAAAATTTTCTTCATTTTTGTCCTTTTTTTGAAATGAGACTGAAATCTTACTTTAAAATAATTTATATAAAGTAAATTTAACCAAGCGGAGTCCTCGCTCAAGGTTAAATTTACTCGCGGGCTTACGCTTACTTGGAAAAATAAGCCGCCGCGCGCCCGTTGCCAAGGCTCTTAAAAAGCCTGCAAAAATAGCGAATATAAACTAATTACATCCGCAACCGCAGCAAGATTTAGCGCCGCCGTGAAGCTCGGAAACGTAAAATTTAA
>CAUQRE010000235.1:0-2923 GCA_963520315.1 uncultured Campylobacter sp.
TAATACAACCGGTTAGCATATCCGACTCAAAGCAGTTTCTAGTGAGCGCTTTTACGGCATTCTCAGGATCGTACGATAAAGACGAAATACCTAGAGAAAGGCATCTTCTAGCATCTATTTCGCAGGCTTTTTTTAGATAGAAATATCCTGGCAAATCCTGCGGTTCGTCATGTAAGTAAGGTTCGGCTCGAAGCAAAAGCCCCAAATTTTCGCACCCTAGCGCCGAGTTTTTGTCGCAGGCGAATTCATATATCTTTTGTGCATGCTTTTTGCTTTTAGCGGGCGAGTGTTTTTCCAAATATCCACCATAAACGGCGCAGGAGTCGTAATGACCGCTTAGGCATGCAGGCAGTAAAAGTTCTTTTGCCGCGTCGTAATTTTTATTTTCTATATGTATTTTACTTGCCTCCATGCATGCGTCAATTTTACCTTCTTTGCACGCGTCAAGCAAAGTCTGCATCGCCGTTTGAGCTTCATGCTCGTTATATTTGAGTTTGTCTTTTTCATAAAAAAAGATCACGCGTTTGCAGGCTCTAGCGTCCTTTTGGGCGCACGATTTTTTAAGCGTTTCGTAGCGCGCGTTTAAAAACGCCTCCTTTTCGGGATCGGCTTCTTTTTTTTCTTGTTGGCTAGCTACCGCTGCTATGGCGAAAAACGCAAATGCTAAAACGATTAATTTTTTCATTTTTTCCCTTTATGGTTTTGGTTAAATTTACGCTCGGCGGCAAATTTAACCTTGCAAGTTTAACTCGCGAAAAATCTACCGCATTTGCGCGGCGCTTGTATCTCGTGCGCCGCAGATAAGCGGGTATCGCTAGGCGCCTAAATTATTTGCACTCAAAGCTGCTCGCGTTATTTTCGTCGCCGCCTACGTAGATAGCGACTTTTGGATACGCGCAAATCGGGATCTGCTTACCCGCGCGGCTCGTGCTTTTGCCTAGCAGGCTAGATGGAGCCGTTGCCTGCTCGCGCCACGCCTCAAGCGCACTTAGCGGATCGACGTCATCGATGCCGTTGCCACCGCCGCAATGATTCATCCCAGGCAGTGCAAAAAATCGCGCAAATTCGTCCGCGTTCGCGTTCGTTTCCACTAGCTTTTTGAACCAATCGCGCTGATCCATCGCCGAAAATACGGGATCGGAGACGCCCGTTACGATGATGAGCTTACCGCCGCTAGAGCGGAAGCTATCAAGCTTGGTCGAAATCGCATCGCTTATCGCCGCGGTTTCAAACGTTCGCTCTACGTCCTTATCAAAATCAAATTTCATGAGATCAAACTCCGGTTGCGGCGGCGTCAAGAAATAATAATTCATCGAGCCCTTTGAGAGCACGATATTTCTAGCATTTGGCTCTGCTGTTTGCGAGTCGCCAAGCTTCCACATGCGCCAGCCGGGCTGATTTAGCCCGGCATCGTAAAACCAGCCGCTGTAAATTTGCTCGCCCTTGCTGTTTTTTGCGCCGTCAAATATCGCCTTTATCGCAGAAATTTTATCTTTGGGCAGATCAAGTCCGCTGGGATCGAACTCGCAACGCTCCCAAGCGCCGATGATTCCGTCTTTTAGGCCGTCTAGCGCATCACATTTATCTAGAACCGCTCTGCTCAGCTTATCCAAATCCTCCTGCGTAAGGGCGTTTGCAAAAATTTTCTCCCCTGCAGCGTTTTTAGGCGCGATTTTCATAAGCTGCCGGTTGTCCCACTGCTCCGCGATCGCCGCGCGCGAAAGCCTAAAACCCGGATTTGCCGCGATTACGCCGTCAAATTCCAGCGGATACCTCTGCGCCGCCATCAGAGCCGAGCGCCCGCCGTTTGAGCAGCCCATAAAGTAGCTGTGCGCGGGCGCTTTTTTATACGCCGAAAAAACCAGCTGCTTTGAGACGCTCGCGACCTTGCCGATAGCCTGATAGGCATAGTCTAACCGCGCCTGCTGCTCAAATCCGAACTCGGGCGTAGGCGTAGGGTGTCCCGAATCGGTCGTGACGACTGCGTAGCCTCTTATAAGCGCGGGTGTTGCGCTGCTGGTTCGGATAGGCACGGCGCCAAGAGCCGGCGCTACGAAGCCGTCCAAACCGCCTCCGCCCTGAAATAGCAGCTTACCGTTCCAGTCGCCCGGCAAGCGCAGCTCAAATTTTATGCCGTAATGCTTGCCGTCCGAGCCCGTGCGGGAGGCTATCTCGCCGTGAATTATGCAGTGTGGCGCAGCTTTTAGCGTCTTTTTAGCTCCGCCGGTTAGCGCAGACATCTTATCGGCGCCGATTTCGCCGCTTTGATTCCAGATCGCTTCGCTAATCTTTGTATCGTAAATTTTCTCGCCATTTAGCGCCGCGCAAGCCCGCTCGTCAAAATCGCTCGCAAGCGCTCCCTGTAAACCCAAAGCAGCCGTAAAGGTTGCAACTAAAATTTTATATTTCATTGCCGCTCCTTTTTTAATTTTATCCAAAACGACTAATTTAAAAGCCTCCAAAACTGCAAATTTAACACTTTAAAGATGCGGGTTTTGGCAACTAAAATTTAAAAATTTGACTTCAAATTTAAATACAAATAGTTAAGGCACGGTATTTTGAGATGATTTTTCGAGTTTTGAAGCAAAATTGAGCGTACGCTAGGCATGTAGCCTGCGGAGCGAAAATTTTGCGAAATCTCGGAAAAGCACTCAAAAGACGAGCCGTCAAATTTAAACGGCTTGTTTTAGCCCTAGCGCCCTCTCGCCAAACCCCTCTCCCACGATAAACTCCGTCGTATATACGAGCGCACGGCCTTCCTGCGCGTCTTTGATACGGATGATTAGGCGCTTATTGTTTTTATCGGCTGCGGCGCGGTGTTCGCCGATGGCGGCGCGGTAAATTTGCGTAATGAGATCCTTGCCCGTTTCGTCCAAATTTAGCTCCAAAACCAGATCTTCAAGCTCTCTTTTGACTCTGCTTT
>CAUQRE010000236.1:0-2921 GCA_963520315.1 uncultured Campylobacter sp.
TGCGTGCCGTAGCGGCTGATAAAATGCATAAGCACGAGCCCGCCAAGCGACATCGAGAGGTAGTTTAGGCACGCGGGCAAGGCTTGGGCCAAAATTTTGCGGTAGATGGCGAGCTCGGGAGCAAATGAGCGTAAATTTAAAAAATTTATCATACCCGTTTTTGCGACCTTGACGCCTAAAAAAAGCGAACCAAGAAGCTGCACCGAAGCCGTCGCTAAGGCTATCCCGCCGATACCAAGCCCGCAAACATCCACGTAAAAAAAGCAAAAGCCCAAATTTATAAAAAGTCCCGCAAAAAGCCAGTTTCGCAGGCTCTTTGTGTCGCCAGCGGCCACCAGCACGCCGTTTAGCGATTTTATAAGCAAGAAAAACGGCGAAGCAAGAAATATCACGCGGTTATACGCCATGGCCTCGCGCAAAAACTCCTCGTTCGCGCCTAAAATTTTAAGCAAATGCGGAGTGAAGATAAAGCCCGAAAACCCCATAAAAAGCGCGCAAAGAAAGACGAAAAACACGCTTTTTGCGGCATAAATTTTAGCCAGCCGGTCCTTGCCTCCGCCAAGCGCGTTGCCCACAAGCGCAGTTAGCGCCGAGCCAAAGCCAAGCCCCATGCCCACGACGCTGATGTAGAGTAAAAAACTCATCGAAAAGCCCGCCAGCGCCTGCGTCGATATGCGCGCAGCAAAAAACACGCCAGTCACGTTATAAAGCGTGTTAAAACTCATCGCGACGCCCGCGGGCGCTGCTAGGCGAAGCACGAGCTTGTTTATGGGCTCTTTTGTGAGATTCACTTGATTTTAAGCACCAAAAGCGCGTCTTTTACGTCTTTTGGTACGCGGTAGCTGTCGCGGATCTTTGAGATCGTTTTGTTGTGGGTAAATTTACTCAGTAGCCCACTCTCTAGCAACTCTCGCCCTGCGCCGTAAAATTTTATAAAAACCTCGGCTAAACACCAAGCAGCCGCCATTTGCACGTAGTATCGCTCGTCCTTTTCCTCGGCGCAAATTTCAAAAAACCGCTCCAGCGAAAGCGCCTCAAAATGGCGCATAAAATAAACGTAGAAAAACCGCTTTTCATATTCTAAATTTGAGCCCAGAGCCTGCTTTAATAGCGCATCCACGTAGCGCGCCTCAGTAAATTTAGGCTCAAAGCCGTCCGTCACTGCCCAGTTTGGCATCGTTTTGATAAACTCGCTCGATAGCTCAAATTTGGCTTCGTCGTCTTTAACTAGCATTATCAAAAAGCCCTTTAGCATGAACTCCTCGTGAAAAAACGGCTCATAAGCAGCGATTTGTTCTAAATTTAACCGAGCAAAATTTTGCTTTGCCAGGCGTCTTAGCTCGGGAGTTTTTACGCCTAAAATTTCGGGGCTTTTTATGAGCTTTTGCGAAAATGCCGCCAGCTTTTGGCTCCTAAGCCCCTCCAAAATCTCTAAAAACTCGCCTTTTACGTCCACGCTAGCTCCTTTGCTTTTTAAATTTACCGCTCAAATTCGCCCCGTTTAAATTTGACACCTCAATAACAAAGCCGAAGCGTCAAATTTGCCGCCCTGCGCGCTCAAAGCAAATTTAAAGGCTCAAATTTTACTTTTGAGCCTCTTGCGCGCGTTTTGCCGACTTTTTGCGAGCGTAGATGTTGATGAGCTCCACGCCCAGAGAAAACGCCATCGCAAAGTAAACGTAGCCCTTAGGCACGTGCATACCGAGCCCCTCGCCCACAAGCGTAAAGCCGATCAGGATCAAGAACGCAAGCGCGAGAATTTTTATAGTCGGGTTGTTGTCGACGAAATTTGAGATGCCCTTAGACGCAAACATCATTACGCCCACGGCAAGTATCACGGCTAGGATCATAATCTCGATGTGATTTGCCATGCCCACTGCGGTGATGACGCTATCGAGCGAAAAGACGATGTCAAGCACGGCAATCTCGGCGATAACGACCCAAAAACTCGCATGTCCCTTGCCCGTCTCGTGCTCCTCGTGCTCGCCGCTGACGCTTGAGTGTATCTCAAGCGTAGACTTGCCGATGAGAAAAAGTCCGCCTAAAATCAGCACCAAATCGCGGCCCGTGATCGTGAAATCAAACACGCTAAATAGCGGCTTGGTAAGCTTCATAATCCAAAATAGCGAAAGCAAAAGCGCAATCCTCGTTAGCATCGCAAGCGAAAGCCCTAGTATACGGCCTTTGTCGCGCTGCTCGGGCGGGAGCTTGCCGACTAGTATCGCGATAAATATGATGTTGTCGATACCAAGCACGATCTCAAGCCCCGTTAGCGTCACGAGCGACAGCCATGCCTCGGGCGAAAAAATCCAATCAAACATTTTTTTCCTTTTTTATAAATTAGGGCGCGATTATAGCCAAAACGGGTTTAAATTTTGATTGAGCGAGCGGGCGCGGGCATTTGGGGATCAAATTTGACGATTTTAACGCACGAATATTTGCGTTTTGAGGCGATAAATTTGGCGGATTTTGGTTTATTTGGCAGCGGTTATTTGCCGCGATGAAATTTGATTTTGCAAAATACGCAACAAACGGCTCTACGGATAAATTTTAGAAAAACCAAATTTAAGAAAAATTATCTTAGATAAAGGGCGTTTAAGGGATAAGTGGATAAAATTAAAATCTTTTGTAAAATTTAAAATGAAGTGGTGACCCCTACGAGACTCGAACTCGTGTTACCGCCGTGAAAGGGCGATGTCCTAACCGCTAGACGAAGGGGCCACAAATTAGCGGAAATGGGATTTTACATTAAAGATAATAAAAAACAGCTTAAGTTAAGGATAAAAAATTATGAAAAAATTTTCTAAATTTGCTTTGAGTGGGCTTGCATGCCTCGCGCTTGGGGGCTGTGCCGCATTACAAAGCCAAAAATCATCAGACAAATTTACCGTTACCATCCTCACTCCGCCGCTAAAAATCAA
>CAUQRE010000237.1:0-2913 GCA_963520315.1 uncultured Campylobacter sp.
GCCTAGAAAACGGCGCTCGTTGCGTGCTAGGCGGCAAGGTGGCCGTCGGAGCTGACGCAAATTTTATACTTGTAACGCCCTACGTTAAGCCAGCGATGGATAAAAAATTTAAAGAAGCGTGCAGGCGGCTTGCTATCCCGCCGATAAATCGCGGGTTTTTATTTGCCGCACGAGCGGATCTTGCGCTATTTGAGGGGCTTTCTCGCGTATTTGCTTAGCTTGCTATTTGCTGCGATAGAGCCGCGAAAAAAAGACGGCGCAATTTCGTTTCGAGCCAATACTAAACGAGCTGACGCCTATTTTTCAAGGGCTCGAAATTACGGCTATTTTGAAAATATCTGCAAATAATGCAAGCGGCGAGAATATGCCGCGTCTTTTTGCACGGCTCTCGTCGTCAAAGCAAAATTCCTAGCGCGGTTTTTGCCGAGTCGGTATGCTCTGGCGCGCCAATGTGACGTCTTGGCGCGATTTGGCGGCGGTATGGGCGATATTTAGAGTCGTTTTTTGTGACTAAAAGCGCGCACGGCGGTAGGTTGTTAAGCGCGGCTAGACGGTTTGCCGCAAAAAGCTAATGTTTTAATTTCGCTAGCTCAAGCAACATTTTAGGCGCGATTTGATAGAGGCGTTTCATTTTTAGCACGTTAAATTTACGCTATTTTTAGATTCGTTCGTCGTAGCGGGTTTAATATACGGGGCGAATTTGAGCGTAAAACCGCCGGCGTCACATCGCGGCTCAAGCGCAAAGCTCTTTTCTAGAGAACCAAAAACGCCGCGTCCGAAATTTTTAAATTTATCGCTAAAATTTAGCGCCCTAAACGTAATCTCTAAAGCGCAAATTTAAGCATACGAAATCAGGTTAAATTTGACTTTCGCCGAGTTCGTCGTGGCTTTTTGCGGGCAATGCGCTAACCGCAAACGATAAAAAGCGACGCGAAATTCGCCTCGGACGCGAAAAAAGAAGGCTCGCGCGCCGATTTTTAAGCAAAGAGCGGCAGATATCGGTCGGCGGTAAGGCGCCTTTAACCTGCCTAAGCTATTTTTAATACGGACTAAAACGATCGACGTTTTATGCGAGGTGGTTGCGAAATTAAATAGACGAAAATATCAAAGCGACGCCTTACTACTCCCCGTATTTTTTCTTTAGATCGTCCCACGTCACCAGTGTGCGTTTGCCCTCTAGGCTGCGGATGCGCGTGACGTCTTGCATCATCTCTAGCACCCCCTTAAATACGCCGTTTTCATCGCGAACGGCCACGTAGTAGATGTAGATAAATTTGCCGTGAAGCTCCAGCCAAAAGTCGATCTCGTCACGCTCGCCCTTGCGAAAGGCGTCGATGATCTCCAGCACGCTAGCTACGCTCTCGCGCGGGTGGCAGTTTTTTACGTCGCGCCCGATGACGCCCGCACTTCGCGGAAATACGCGGTGCTTGGTGTCGGTGTAAAATTTCACGATCTCGTTTTCATCGACGAAGGAGAGATCGACTGGCATGTGCTTATAAATGAGGTTGATTTGCTCTAGCGTGAGCTTGCCCGTAGCGACGTCAAAAACGGCATTTTTATCGCTGCTAGCGTTTGGATTTAGCCCGTATTTACTCATCAAATTTGATAGCTCTTTTAGGAAATTCGGATTTAAAACCGCTTCGTTTAAGTTGCTGTTTTGTAAATTTGCCGCGCTTAAATTCAGCTCGCTTTGCAAATTTACGTCCTTTAAATTTGACTTCGAGTCGCCGCCGGAGTCTAAATTTAACGGATAAAATTCGCTCGGCTTTTCGATGAGAAAATACCCGATCTCGTCATCGCCGCGTCTCATCGCGCGAAACTCATCTTCGCTGATCATCTCCAGCGACGTCGGATAGAGCGCCGCCTCCTCGCGTGCGAGCAGGTCGAGCAGATTTTCGTAGATCTCGTGCTGAGCCGCGATAAACTCATCCGCCTTGCCTTCCTCTAGCAGCTCGCGCGCTGCGGCGATACCGTCGCGAACCTTGTTATCAAAGCTCCACATAAAGCGCGACGGGCGATCAAAGCCCTTGTTTTCGAGCATCGAGTAGAGTTGGTGCTGTTTTCTGGCAAAGTGCGTCCTGTTAAAGCTGCCCAGTTTGTCGTAAATTTCAAGCCACTCGTTTTTGATAAATTTCTTTTTTAACAGCTCTTTTGCCTTTGCGATTAGCTCGCGCGCGGCGTCGTTTTCGCTGATGTAGGTAGCTACGGGGTGGTCTTTTGGCAGCTGCGGGCGCTCGGCAGTTAGGATACCGCGCAGGATTTCTGATAGCTCGGCGGCATTTTCGTCGATAAACTCGCTCTTAAAGCCTAAATTTAGCAAATTTGCGCGCACGTTTTTAAAATCTGCCGGCGTGAGTTTCGTTAGCTCCGATTTTGCAGCTTTTCTAGAGGCTAAAAAATTTGCCGTTCCGTTAAGATAATCCCTTAAAATCGCAGTCGCCAAGGCAACGGCAGCGTTATTAAATTTAATCATTTTTTATCCTTGCTCTAAATATTTTAAAGAGATTTTAGCGAGAAATAATAAAGTCGGGTTTGATTTATCTTAAGCCGTAGATTTTGACGTTAAATGCTGCGCTTATCTTGTCGCCGTCTTTTTGCATTTCGATAGGAAAGTCGATTTTGACGACGTTTTCATAGCTCCGTAACGCGTCTATAAAGTCGTAAAGTCTGGACGGAGTTTTTATCGTCGCGGTTATCTTTAGCTCGTTTATCAAAAACGGCTCGCTTTGAGATATATTGCTATTTTTAGACACTACCGAGTCTAGATACTGCGATACGAATGTTACGAATTTACCTTCATCAAATTTATTTTCAAAAGCATCCAGCGCCGCTTTGTTATCCGATTTTAGTTTGTCTAGCGCCTCTTGCTTACCGTTATAAACCTGATTTATCTGCGTTGAGGCGGTACTTTGT
>CAUQRE010000238.1:0-2909 GCA_963520315.1 uncultured Campylobacter sp.
GCGTAAAAGAGCTAAAATTCGGCAAAGACTACATCATACCAAAACCGTTTGACAAACGCGTCCTAACGGCGGTCGCTCCTGCGGTCGCGCAGGCTGCGGTAAAGGACGGCGTAGCTAGGGTAAAAAATTTCGACGTAGAAGCGTACAGGGCGAGTCTAGCGAAGTTATTTTAGTTAAATTTGCGGGGGCAACTTTGCCCCGCCGCTCTTAGCTTTTAAAGGCTGCGGCGAGCGGGCTAACCTGCGCTAAATTTATTAATTTTGCTACGAGTTTTGGCTTTATTAAAAAGTCTAAAATTCAGATCGGATTGCCGAGCTAAATTTAGCCTTGTTTTATCGCGCGCCGTTTTTGCACCAAGCCAAACGACCTAAGCGCGCAAGCTGCCCTAACGGGGAGCCAAATTTAGCCCGCTTTATAGCCTCTTAGCCGCGAGCAAGCCTTACGCGCGAAACGAGCGGTTTGCGAATTTTACGACTCAAAACGGTAAAATTTAAAAAGCCCTAGCCTGGCGTTTTTTAAATTTTATCCGCTAAATTTAAGGATCTTTATGAAAAATTTCACCGCAGCCGATGCCGCCGAGCTACCAAACGTCCGCCTAGTCTCTCACCCGCTCATCGAGCATAAACTGGCTATTTTGCGAGACGCCTCGACGCCGACCTTTCAGTTTAGGATGCTAGTCGATGAGATCAGCCACCTGATGATATTTGAGGCGACGCGCGATCTGGCGCTAAAAAACGTGAGCGTGCAGACCCCGGTTGCACAGGCGCAGGCTAAAAAGCTAGCGACGAAGGTCATGATCTGCCCTATTTTGCGCGCCGCGCTGGGGATGTTAGAGAGCGTTTTTAAAATCATCCCAAACGCCAGCGTCGGATTTTTGGGCTTTCAGCGAAACGAAAAGACCGCACAGGCCGAGTTTTTCTACGCTAAACTGCCCGCGGATGCTAACGAGCGCGTCGCTATCGTCATCGATCCGATGTTTGCTACCGGCGGCACGGCGATAGACGCGGTCAAATTTTTACGCGAAAAAGGCGTAAAGCGGATCAAATTTATCTCCGTTATCGCCGCGCCCGAGGGCCTAAAAAGATTTAGCGAGATTTATCCCGACGTTAGCGTTTATACCGCCGCGATCGACGAGAGGCTAAACGAAAAAAACTACATCGTGCCTGGTCTTGGCGATGCGGGAGACCGCGTATTTAATACCTTGTAAATAGCGCGTTTTTTTGAGCGCCTTTAAATGAGCTAGAAAATTTCGCCCTGCGACAGACTATATGTCAAGTCTTGGGATGAAATTTTCGTCGCGGCATTCAAATCCGCCTAAAAATTTCGGCGCTCGTTTTTATTGCGTCGTTTTTTAGCAAAAGCCGACTTTTCCCTGGCATTTTGTGCACTTTCGCTTATTTTTCACGCTCAAATTTGCGCTCGTCCGAATTTTGATTTAAATTTCGGCAAATTTTACGCTTATAGCAAAATACGAATAAAAATTTCAGGTCGAATTTTCTAAAATCGCTCAAATCAAAACTAAAAGAACGCGGCTTTATCAAGCTAACCGACGCGAAATTTATCTATAAAAGCGCGGATACGGGCTACAAAAAAGCAGATACTCGGATATGTTTTTTAACTTATATTTTAAAAATCAGCCGCAAACGCCGAGTACCGCGAAGTTTTGCGGGCGTGAGACGCCAGCGGTAGTTTATCCCTAGTTTATGTATTTGGTAAGGGGCATAAATTTTGACGAAAAAGGTAACGAGAAAGAGTGCGCCGAGTTTATCCGCTCTAGGCTCGCTCATGCTCCCCTAAATCAAAAAATTCGCTACCAAAAAAAGGGGGGGGGCGTATAGGCGCCGATAGATAAATACGCGCCGTAAAAGTGCGAATTTGGCAAAAATCTGCCGAATTTTTAAAATTTACGCTAAAATCGCGACTAGATTTGCGTAGCGTAAAAAAGGCGCTAAAATCAAGATTAAATTTGATAGATTTTGCCTCGCCGCAAGCGTGCCAAACCTTCAAATTTAAAAGCCGTCTTGGCCCTAAGTTTGCCGCATCGCAAAATACGGGTCGTTACCGCCAAAAGCGGGCTAAATTTAACCGCCAAAAGGCAAATTTACCGAGTGGAACGTGCTTTAAATTTCACTAAAAAGGTCTTTTTTGAACAAACAAATTTTACGAAACGTCATCTTGCCGCTGGCTGTTTTGTTGCTAGCGGCGCTGTTTAAATTTCTATCTCCAAGCGACTTGGCCGCTACTAGTCAAAATCAGCCGCAAAGCGAATTTAGAGGCGGTGCAGAGAAAAATATAGCCGCGGCGCAGAGTGTAAACGTCGCAAAAGAGGGCGTCTACACCTCAAAAGACGAGGTTGCGGCGTATATTTATAGATTCGGCGGGTTGCCGCGAAACTTCATCACCAAAAAAGAAGCTCTCGCGCTCGGATGGGACGCTAAAAGCGGCAATCTGTGGCAGGTCACGGACAAAAAAAGCATCGGCGGCGACCGCTTTTCAAACAGAGAAAAAAAGCTGCCCGAGGCTAGCGGTCGCAAGTGGTTTGAGTGCGATATCGGATATGGCGGAGGACGGCGCGGGGCCCAGCGTATCGTGTTTTCTAACGACGGACTGATCTACTACACGCCCGATCATTACGAGAACTTTTATCTACTTTATGAGCGGAGGCGGCAGTGAAAATCATAACTCTAAACGGCGCGAAAATGCGCGAGAAAACGGCGGTCTTTGAGTATCTGGCGCGAAAATTCGACCTTCGTCCCGAGATAAAAAACCTCGACGCGCTTTACGACGCGCTCGGCGAGATAAACGAACCAACGCAAATCAAACTAAAAAATCATTCCTCTCTTGCCGCGCTAGGGGGTTATGCAGACGATCTGATCGCTGTTTTTACCGACCTTGCGGAGGAAAACGAG
>CAUQRE010000239.1:0-2900 GCA_963520315.1 uncultured Campylobacter sp.
GATATTGGCTATTCGCGCTTTATCGCTGGATTAAAGGCAAAGGTTGCTTTAAAATAATCTTTGGGCGATCTGGCTCCCGATTTAAATTTTTAAAGTGGATTTTTTAAATACCAAATCTCGTCAAATTTTTCAATATTAAATCTACGAATCCTCTCTCCGCTTGAAAATTGTACTTTAATCGCAAGCTGGGCATGTCTAGGGCCCAGCACGTCTATCCTATAAACGGATGCGTCAAGTATCTTATCCGATTTATTTTTTTCTAGCTCATTTTCTATCTTTTTTGCTATTTTATCCTGCTCGTCTTTGCCGCCTGTTTTAATCAAAAACGTAATACCTGCCGGGTTATTTTTGATGGTTTTTGCGACATTTTGACCCAATTCCTCGGGCGTTTTTGCCTCGTCGCTTCCGCAGCCGAACAGCACGAACGCGCCTAAAATCAATGAAAATAAAACCTTTTTCATCTTTTCTCCTACTAATAAATTTGTAGAAAATTGTATCGTTTTTTTGTAATACAGGTAGCCGCATTTACTCGCTAGAGCTGGTATCTACAACCTTGTCAAAAATAAATTTAAGCTCCTTTTGCTGCGTGATAGCTAGCACGCCAAGGTGCAGAAAATCGCGCTTTAGCTGAGCTAAAAGCTCTTTTGCCAGCGTCCCGCCTTTCAAAAAATAGCGGAATATCTACGAAATACGTCCTGCCCGCGCTTTCTAGCTTTGCCGCGCGAGATAAAATTTCAAGCCTGATTTTTGGATGCAAAATTCGCTCTAAAATTTTTAGCTTTTCCGCATCCCTAAACGCTAGCGCGCCGAGCTTTTTTCTATCTATTTTGACGCCATTTAAAACCTCGTCTCCAAACTCCGTCGCAATCTCGCTCGCGCATAAATTTAGCCGTTCGTGGGCGATAGAGTCCGCGTCGATGATCTTAAATCCGAACCCAGCAAGCAGCTTGCAAACCGTGCTTTTGCTGCTACCGATACTGCCCGTGATGACGATTGCGTGTTTAAATTGCGGCATTTTGCTTTTAAATTCGATATAAAACTAGAGTCACGCCTTAAATAAGACGGCAAATATCAAAAATAAATTTTACAAGACTCTAAATTTGACTCGTAGGTTTTAAATTTCTATTTTATTTGCGAGAAATTGCCGTTTTGCGGTGCGATTTGAAAATTTATCGCATGACTTTGCCGAATTTAAGCGCAAATTTTAAATGCCAGTATTAAATTTATCTAGTGCGCTCTTCTTGAGAAAAATCTTTTATGGCGAGAATGCTTGTATACTTCTACTTCTCTACAGTTTACCTTTTTCATTGCCTCTTTTATCGCGTCCGGCGTGCCTTCTATGAGCGCTGCTAGCATGACTTCGGGCGGCTGTTCTTCGCAGACTATCTTTTTCTTGCTATGAGTAAACGTGCTAATGATATAGAGGATAACGGCGACGATAGCGATAAACGTATAAAATAAAATATCATAGGTTATTAACTGACTAAAAATAGTTTTCTTTTTGCTAGATTTATTTTTTATTTGTTTAGATTTAGCCATAAATTTACCGCCGAAAAACCTCTAAATTTATTCCAAGCAAAACTAGCCGAATTTACGATATCTCTTTTACCAGTAGCTGCGGCGTGACGAGTCCTCGAAACGAGTTTTTCGATACCGAAAAAACGAGGTCGATACTCTCACCAGCATGCGGCTCGCGAGTGAAGTTAAAAAACAGCGCTTCAAGGCACTTGCCGTCTTTTTGCAGGATTAGTTTTAGGTGATTTTGCTCCCTGCCGATTAGTTTTTTGTTTTTGACGACGGCGGATTTGATCTCAAAGAGCGGGCGCGGATTTTTCTGTCCGTAAGGCTCGAAATGCTCCAAAATTTCAAGCAGCTCAAAGTCCACTTCGCCGGCTTCTATCTCGCCTAAAGGTTCGTCAAACGCGCTAAATTCGTGCAAATCCATCAGCATGCACGAGCTATTTATCGCGTTTTTAAATGCTTCTAAATTTGCCGGATCTATCACGATACCCGCAGCCCCTTTGTGTCCGCCGTAGCCCGCAAGCAGCTTTTCGTGGCTAGCGATGAGCGAGAGGATGTCTAGCTTGCCCACGCTTCTAGCGCTGCCTTTGGCGCGGTTTTCGTCGATACTAAAGACGATGGCGGGCTTTTTAAACTGCTTAGCCAGGCGCGATGCGACGATGCCGATGACGCCCTCGTGCCAGCCCCTGCCCCACGTCACGATGATATGCTCGTCCTCGCGCACGTCCTTTAGCGAGCACTCAAAAAGTGTGCGCTCCTCCTCCTTGCGCGAGTTATTAAAACTCACGATGGTGTCGAGGCACTCGCAGGCTCGGTCTAAATTTTTGGCGCGCAAAAACTCAAAAGACACGCTCGCATCGTCCATACGGCCCGAGGAGTTGATGAGCGGCGCGATGAGAAAGCTGATGTCGTCGCACTCGAATTTATCCTTGCCGTAGAGTTGCTTTATCGCGGTAAACGCGGGCCTGCGCAAGCTATTTAGGCGGTTTACGCCAAGCTTAACCAGGATGCGGTTTAGGTCGCGAAGCTCCATCATATCGGCGATTATCGCGATGGCTAGGAGGTCGAGAAATTTACCCATATCGTAGTTGATGCGGCACACGTCTTTTAGTGCGCCCACTAGATACCACGCGACCTGAGCGCCGCAAATTTCGACGTTTGGAAAGTGGCAATCCTTTTGCTTCGGGTTTATGATCGCGTAGGCTTCGGGTAGGACGTCTGGGGGCATGTGGTGATCGGTGATGATGAGATCGATGCCTTTTTGCTTGCAAATTTGAGCCGCATCGTTTGCCGAGATGCCGTTATCTACGGTCACGATGAGGCCTGCGTCTGCGATCTCCTCGACGATTTGCGGATTTAGCCCGTAGCCGTCGCTAAAG